>NZ_LT838272.1:3187500-3334024 GCF_900176005.1 Thermanaeromonas toyohensis ToBE
TAAATCTGAATACGGCCCTCCTGATCATATAGGTCGGCGAAAGTGGCTTTGCCATGTTCCCGGATAGCCCGCAGCCTTCCTGCTATGCTTACTTCCTGGCCGTCGAGCTCTTCAAAGTGCTCAATAATATCCCGGGTAGAATGAGTACGTTCATAGCGTCCCCCATAAGGCTCGATACCTGCTTGGCGTAAAGCAGAAAGCTTTTCTAACCTTACCCGAATTAACTCATTGTCTATTTCCAACCTCGATCCCCCTACTTAAAACTTGTTTTTTAGGGCCGGCTTTTATTTGAGATCTCTATTTAAAGGTAATTTTATCCTCATTTACTAATACTTAGGATTTGATAACGAAGAGTCCCGTCTGGTACCTGAATTTCTACAAGGGTTCCTACCTCGCGGCCTAAAAGGGCCTTGCCCACAGGCGATTGAGCAGATATGCGCATTTCCCCAGGATCTGCTTCCAATGAGCCTACTATCTCGTAAGTCAGTTCTTCTCCGCTATCCACATCTTTAACCGTGACTTTAGACCCTAAGGAGACAACGTTATCCGGCAACTCCTGGGTGTCGATTACTCGGGCATGGCGTAAGGTTTTCTCTAAGGCTAAAATCCGCCCTTCGATGAAAGCTTGTTCATTTTTAGCGTCTTCGTACTCCGAGTTTTCGCTTAAGTCTCCAAAGCCTATGGCTTCTTTTATGCGCTCTGCTACTTCTCGCCTCTTAACGGATTTCAAGTATTCTAGTTCTTCCTCTAGCTTTTTCAGACCGCCGAGGGTAAGAAGTACTTCTTTTTCTGGCATATCCCTTCTCTCTCCTTTAGCCTTCTCTTCTAAGGGCAAACCCTAGTTTACCCTTTCTTATAGTCCAGTATATTCCCCTTAAGCGGTTAAAAGCACTGGGGGAAGCCCCAGTGCTCCCTGTCTTTGGCGCTCGTTAATCTTTTATAGGTATTATAGGTTGGGCTATTATCCTTGTCAAGGAGAATCGGGCTCTATCAGGAGACTCCCCTCCACAAATTATCCCTAAAGAATCTTACTTAAGAAAGCTTTAGTACGAGGATTCTCAGGGCAGTTAAAGATCTTTTCCGGGGAACCCTCTTCTACGATCTTACCTTCGTCCATAAACATCACCCGGTGACCCACCTCGCGGGCAAAACCCATTTCGTGAGTTACCACTACCATAGTCATTCCCTCTCGAGCTAGATCCCGCATAACTC
Source organism: Thermanaeromonas toyohensis ToBE (assembly GCF_900176005.1). NCBI lineage: Bacteria > Bacillati > Bacillota > Clostridia > Neomoorellales > Neomoorellaceae > Thermanaeromonas > Thermanaeromonas toyohensis. Next base: position 3,188,713 of record NZ_LT838272.1, read on the forward strand.
CTAAAACTTCTCCTACCATCTCAGGGTCAAGGGCAGATGTAGGTTCATCGAAAAGCATAACTTTAGGTTGCATGGCCAGGGCCCGGGCGATGGCTACTCTCTGTTGCTGACCCCCGGAGAGCTGGTCGGGGTAAGCCTTGGCCTTATCCTCCAGGCCTACTTTTCTAAGAAGCTCGTAAGCTTGTGCCTCAGCCGCTGCCCTATCGAGCTTCTTTACCACTATGGGAGCCAAGGTTATGTTCTCCAGAACATTTTTGTGGGGAAAAAGGTTAAAACTTTGGAAAACCATACCCACCTTTTGGCGTACCTGGTTAATATTGGTTGAAGGATCAGTCAGTTCTACTCCATCAATAACTATAGAGCCTTCCGTAGGTTCCTCTAGCAAGTTAAGACACCGGAGAAAGGTACTTTTACCTGAACCGCTCGGACCTATTATAACCACCACTTCTCCAGAAGCTATGTCACAATCTATACCCCTTAATACCTCCAGACGGCCGAAGCTTTTCTTCAACCCCCTAACGCTTATCATCGTTTATGTCTAATCTCCTTTCTAAGAAGTCTACCAGGCGCGAGATAGAAAAGGTTAAGACCAAGTAGATAAGGGCTACAGTAAACCAGATCTCAAAGGGTCTAAAGGTGCTAGCTATTATTATCTGCCCCCTACGGGTGAGTTCGACTATACCGATTACGGAAAGCAAAGAGGTATCTTTGAGCAGGGCGATAAACTCGTTTCCCAGAGGCGGGATCACCCGTCTGAAAGCCTGGGGTAGGATAACATATCTCATAGCCTGTGTCGGGGTCATACCCAGGCTCCGGGCAGCCTCCATTTGTCCCCTATGGATGGATTGAATCCCGGCCCGAAATATCTCTGCCACGTAAGCACCACTGTTGAGACTGAAAGCAATAATAGCGGCTACAAAGGGAGGAATACGAGTAACGGGCGAGCCCAATTGTTCTAGCAACTGAGGAAAACCGAAATACACGATAAAAACCTGCACCAGAAGAGGGGTGCCCCGTAGGAAATCCACATAGCATGCAGCCAAGAACCGGATAACTCTTTGACCCGATATTCTCCCCAATCCCACAATAAGACCGAATATAGTCCCTAAAGAGACGGCAAAAATGGTTATCTTTAAGGTTTCCACAGCCCCCATGAGCAAATAGGGGAGGGACTTCAAGATCAATCCCAAAGCTGCCACCTCACCCAGTATAATACAAAAGATGCGTAGTGCCACCTCAAAACGACACTACGCACTATATACTACCACAAACTTAAGGTTTATTTGGGGGTTCGCCAGGGAGGAAATCAGGTGGGTTTTCGCCGAACCACTTGCGGTAGATTTCACTGTATTTACCGCTCTCCTTGAGTTTCTTAAGCCCCTCGTTAACTTTCTGCAGCAATTCAGCTTTACCCTTGGGGATAGCAATACCGTAAAATTCGCTGTTGGCTAAGTCTCCCACAATCTTTACCTTAGTGTTGCCCTGCTTGATGAAATAAAGAGACACGGGATAGTCGTTTACAAAGGCATCTACTCCGCCATTAATTAGCTCCATAAAAGCATCGTTAACCGTATTATATTCGGTCACCTGGGCCCCCTCTATGTTGTTCTTGACGTATTTGGCCCCGGTAGTGCCGATCTGTACGGCTATCCTTTTACCCTTAAGATCCTGAAAACCTTTGATGGTGTTATTGTCCGCCCGTACGGCCACGCTCAGTCCGGACTGGTAGTAAGGTAAAGAGAAGTCTACCTGTTGTTTCCTATCGTCATCGATGCTTATGGCGGAGATGGCCATATCTACATTTCCGGTTTTCACCGCCGCTATGATGCCGTCAAAGCCCATATCCTTAAATTCTACGTCGAAACCTTGGACTTCCGCCAAGGCCTTCATAAGCTCGATATCGAACCCTACATACTGACCTGTCTTATCGTCCCGAAATTCGAAAGGAGCAAAAGACGCTTCAGTAGCCACTACATATTTGGGCTTGGACTGGCTCTGCTGCTTGTCAGAGCCCTCTTTGTTCGCCCCTTTCTTAGAACTGCTTTGTCCGCAGCCTACAATAGCTACCGCCAACACTATAGCCGCGGCTAAGAAGATTATGTTCCTTAAAAATGTTTTCACCTAGGTCTCCTCCTTTTGTTTTGTATTTCGACGTCATTTATTCTCAAACGAAAGTGTTATTTCGTCATTACCTTAAGAACTCCTGCCGTCAGAATAAAATTTGATTGACAGCTTAAGGGTGATGATGGGAAAATTAGGCTTGGTGATCTTGGTGGGTAAATCACTTATACCTGGTTTAGCCTTACTAGGAGTTGCGTTTGTTTGGGGCGCAACCTTTTATTTTGTACGTGAAGCCCTAAAGGACATAGCTCCCTTCCACTTCCTCTTTTACCGTTTCATATTAGCCTCACTCTTTCTCCTGGCCCTAACTATAAAGGAGCGGCCCTCATGGACGCGCAAGACCACAACCCACGGTTTTATGGGTTGCTGCCTTTCTCATACAGCTAAAGGTTCAACGTTACCTCTCTGCCGCAGCCACAGCAGTGATACTCGCTACAGAGCCGGTTTTCGGTGCCCTCATCGCCTATACCTTCGGTGGCGAAATCTTAACTTTAAAACAACTTTTAGGATGCGCCCTTATACTTGTAAGCATATTGTTCATACAAATTGCAGCTAAAAAAGTCTAACAAGAAAACAACAAGTCGGCCCTCTTGCTACTTTAGTCCTCTCATATTAATCTGCCAACCGGAAATGGGGGCTAGCTTCATAGGCCAGGCGCAGGGCCTCTCTATACTCCTCCGTTGTAATCCGCCTAGTGAGAAGAGGATAACGGTGGGCCTCCCCTGCTGGGTAATACTGGCTCATGATATTGATATAAGAGTAAGGGGATATCTCCCGGGCGATAAACTCTAAAACCTCTTTAGTACCGGCTAGGCCTCCAGGTAAAACCAAATGCCGGATGATGAGCCCCTTTCTCGCTATACCTCCCTCATCCAATTCCAGATCCCCCACCTGGCGGTGCATTTCTTTAATGGCCTCTTGGGCTACCTGAGGATAATCAGGAACCTTGGATAAGCGCCGACCCACTTCAGCATCGGCATATTTAAAATCAGGCATATAAATATCTATGATACCCTCAATGGCCCTTAAGGTTGCCGTTTCCTCATAACCTCCACAGTTATATACTAACGGTAAACGTAAACCCTGTTCTGCTGCTATGGCTAAAGCTGCTATTATCTGGGGAACATAATGGGAAGGAGTAACTAGATTGATATTGTGGCAACCCCGCTCTTGCAAGGCTAGCATGATACGCGCAAGTTTCTCTAAGGAAACCTTTTCACTCTGCCAACCCCGGCTGATCTCGTAATTCTGGCAGAAAACGCAAGCCAAATTGCAGTGGCTAAAAAATATAGTCCCCGATCCTCCCCGGCCAACTAAGGGAGGCTCCTCCCCAAAGTGGGGACCGTAACCCCCTATCTCTACCTCAAAACCTGCTCGGCAGAATCCCTTCTCCCCTTTCTGCCGGTTCACATGACAATGATGGGGGCAGACAGTGCAGTCCTTAAGGAGATCCATTAATTCTAAAGCTATTTCCTTGAGTCTGCCTCCCTTAAGCTTATCCAAGTAGCCCGGGTAGCTCGCCATACTCCTTCCACCCTGACAAGGATTGGTAAAGGTTTAAGGCTTAAATCCTTGGCGAAATATATTTTAAACCCGAAGGCTCCTCTTTTATTGGCCTCCTCTTTTATTTAAACTTTAGGCCCAGAAATTTTTCTACCACCTCTGATAAAATCTCCTCCCCTAACTGTTCCTCTACCAAATAAGGCAGTCGGTGCTCGCGCACTTGAGGTTGCGGGAAAAAGCCGCTCCATTCAAGCTCTAAAAGGCAACGCCTGGCGATGTTTTCTGGGATCAAAAAAACTCCTGGCGCGATCTCTTCTATCAACCATCCCCGCGCTTCTAAAAAGGCTTTGATCTGACCGGACAGCTCCTCCTTTAGACACCGCACCAGTAACCCGCGTTCAAGATATATTTGCCCCATTCTGGATCCCCAGTCCTCTAGGGAAACACGCACGTTGGAAGGCAGGGGATACTTGCTGTGCTCTTCTAAAAGCCCTAATACGTCCCCCGGCATCCTTCCCTTAAGAAAGCCTCGATAAAGGGTTCTTTCATTGAGCTTAAAAATAAAGGCCCGGTCTGCACTCTTAAGATCAGCAAAGGTAACCACTTCAAAGAGAAGCCCAGGGCTAATCTCCAGGGGCGCCAAGATTTCAAAGTCGGGCTGCACCACTATATCTTCAACCTCGGGAAAATGCTTTTCCAGAGCTTCTTTAAGTTTTTGCACCCGCTCTTCCGGAATCTCTACCCCTTCATCTTCTTTTAAAGATCGCTGGAGAGATTTCTCTCCATATATCAACCCTAGCTGGGATAACCGTATAGCTCCTTTATCTAAATCCCCTTTTAGCTCTATCAATCCCAACCAAGTGAGCTTTTGTATCAGCTCCTTTATGTCCCTTAAGGCTAGCTCTAGGGTAGAACCCGAGTTATAATCAGCTACCAGGCGATATAAATTAGAAAGGGATAGCCACCTATTACGGGGGGCCAGGAAAAGAAAAGACATGATATGCTCTGCCCATACTTGGGAACCCTCAAAATGGGGCTCTAACAACCAGGAAGTAAACATCTCCCATTGTTCAGCCTGGGGCAGCTCCAACCATTCCCAGGCTACTTTCCCTAAGGTAGCTCTCCCTTCTCCCTCCACCAGAAATTGAAGCCCCCAGGCTAGCCTTTCTAGAAGTTCATAGCGCATCTCTTCATTGGGGAAATGCTGAAGGCTCAATATACGCTTGCGGTCCTTTTTATAAATATGCCCGGCCTGGGCCACCTTGACTTCCCACTGCAAAACCGAGGCTAGAAGGATATAGAAATCTAATAAAAGGAATAAACCGTGGCTCTCAAAATCCTGGTCTTCCTTTCTTAACGGTTCTATCAAGGTCCAGATCTTTTGATTATATATTAAATTTCTGACCTCCCGAGGAAGAAGAAAATATTCCCTCTGAAATCGCTCTTGTTTTACAAACACCAAACCGTAATCTAAAACCCGCTTCCGCACTTCCCAAGCTGTATCTTTTCCCCAAAGTCTATTGAGCTTTTCATTTACCCTTAAGGCCTCCGCTCCCGAGGATGAAGAAGAATTAAAATGAACCAGCTCCAAGAAAAAGCGTTCAGGCTCTCCTAGGCTCTGCCAAAGCTTCTCTAGATTTTGGTCTTCCTGGAAAAAGGCAACTAACGCCTCATATAAACTCTTGCGCTCTTCCTGCCGCTGCCCACGCTTATTCTTTTGCTCTCCTGGGATTTTTATATTCAAATTATGCGCTAGGGTGCGTAAAAAATCCAAAGGGGCCTCCGCTAGATATTGGGCTAAATCTTCCATGCTTTATCACCTCATATACACCTTCCGTCGCCTCTGTCTCCTATTCTATAATTCCTTCTGTGTATCTTAAATTTCCTATGTCTATCTTAATTCTCCCTCTGGTCTATCTTAAGCCTCTGTTTAGCCCTTATTTTTTACCCGCCCTCTGTTTCCATTCCGCCAAGCTCACTATCTTACCTCTTTCAGCCTTTTCTACTCCCTGGGAGAGCAAACGTTCGGGTCCTATAATCTCATACCGGTATCCCTGTTCAGTTAAGAAAAGCTGGCGATGCATGGCGTATTGCTGTTCCACTGTATCCCGCGTAACTAAAGAATAGAAGCTTGCGGGTAGCCCAGATTTTTTAGGGCGCAGGATCCTACCTAAACGCTGGGCCTCTTCCTGGCGGGACCCGAAGGTACCCGAAACCTGGATGGCCACACTAGCCTCTGGTAAGTCTAGAGCAAAGTTGGCCACTTTAGAAACTACAAGACAGGGAAGCTTACCCTCCCGGAAAGCCTGATAAAGCTGCTCCCTTTCGCGGTTAGCAGTCTTACCCGTAATTAAAGGTGCTCCTAAACGCTTGGCCAGGCGCTCAAGTTGCTCAAGGTACTGCCCTATCACGAGGATCTGTTCTCCCTTGTGGGCCTCTACAATTGCTTCCACCACAGCATCCTTATCTGGGTTAGTGGCTGCTACCCGGTGCTTTTCCCGGTCGTCAGCCACGGCATAAGACAAGCGGTCTTCCGGCGGAAGATTCAAACGGACTTCATAACAAGTGGCCTTAGCTATCCATCCCTGGGCCTCTAGCTGTTTCCAGGGTATATCATACTTTTTAGGACCAATAAGGGAGAAAACATCATCCTCCCGGCCATCCTCACGGACCAGGGTGGCCGTCAATCCCAAACGACGCCTGGCCTGGAGCTCGGCTGTGATCCGGAAAATGGGGGCTGGGAGAAGATGGACCTCATCGTAAATGATAAGGCCCCAGTCTTGCTGATTAAAAAGTTGAAAATGCGGGTAATCTTCCCCTTTTTTACGCCTATGGGTGATAATCTGGTAAGTAGTAACGGTTACCGGCCTTATTTCCTTTTTCTCTCCTGTATATTCACCCACCAGATCTTCCGGAAGGTCAGTTTTATCCCGGATTTCCGTCAGCCATTGCCGGGCGGCAGTAACGTTGGTAACCAAGATTAAGGTGTAACATTGGGTGAGGGCCATGACCGCCAGGCCTACTATAGTTTTGCCGGCGCCGCAAGGAAGAACAATAACTCCACTACCACCTTTGGAACTGCCGCTAGCATAAAATATTTCAGCAGCTTCTCGCTGGTAATCCCGCAGGTTAAAAGGCTCACCGCTTAAAGTGAACTTGCGTAAGTTAAACTTAAGAGGTGCACCCGGTACATATCCGGCCAGATCTTCCACCGGGTAACCTATCTTAATCAGGGCCTGTTTGACTAGGCCTCGTTCCCAAGGGTCAATGAGAAGGGTACAGTCATCTCGCCGGCCCTTAATATACTCCTTAACCCGCTTGTTGCTCAAAATCTCCAAAGCGATGGCCGGATCCGCTGTAACAAGGCACATCTCCCCGCCTTGAGCCACCAGCTTAACCTTCCCGTAACGGCCCATATATTCCCGGATGTCCGTTACCACATTGGCGGGCAGGGGGTACTTGCTAAGCTCGCTTAAAACCTGTATAACCGTTTCGGCATCCAGCCCGCTGGCCGCCGCATTCCATAAAGAAAGGGGGGTCAAGCGGTAGGTATGCACATGCTCTGGGCTCTTCACTAACTCTGCAAAACGTACAAGATAATCCCGCGCTTCGGTATAAGCGGGATTATCTACTTCTAAAAGAATAGTACGATCGCTTTGAACTATAAGGGGTTTATCCAAGGAAGGCCCCCCTTAAAAACGAGGTTCTTCTTTTTGGGCCTATTTTCCTGCTAAATTTCACACTTTATTTTACATCAAAAACCTTTTATGTTAACCCCCTTTGTTTATTATTTATTTACGTAAGGAATAGTAGAATTCGCCTTGGGAAGTACAACTACCCGGGAATCGCGGGGTAAGCTCTGATCCGCAAGCTTTAGGGCCTCTGTTAAATTGGGGGCGGGCGTAACTTGCATAATCCGGGCCATCTCAGAATCTATACCCTGGCTAACTAAGATGACACGGGCCTTTTTTAGACTGCGACACCATAAATAAGCTTTATGGGCCCCCATGCGGAACTCTTGGGAGGCGAAGTTAGTGAGAACTCCTTCCACTGTGCGCCCTTCCCGCATGGCCTCAACAAAGCGGTCATCCCCAGCCCCTTCCCGGCATTCAGCACATAAGATAATGGTACCCCCCTCTTTCACAATCCGTGTGGCATGGGCTAATCCTTTTTGGGCTTGGTACAGGTTTATATCCTTGGGAAACCCGCCAGGGGAAGCGATGACTAAATCTGCTGGACCCGCTACTGGAACTTCACAGATCTGCCGGGCTATCTCCACCCCCTTACGGTGAGCCTTAAAGTAATGGCCGGCCACAGCCCGCGCGATACGACCTCGGCCGTCAAGGATAACATTAACAATAAGGTTTATCCCGACTCGTCCGCCTATCTCGTCTATATCCTCCCGTGCCGGGTTACCTTCCACCCGACCCAGCTCGCTCCCTGGCAGTTTAAGGAGGGAGTGGTTAGCCCGGATGGTCGCCTCTCCCCCACAGCCAATGACTACTCCTTTAGCCCCACCGCTATATCCCACGATCTGGTGGGGATCGATCATGCCCACTATTATCCGTACTTCGGCCTCCAGGTAGTGGCGATTTATAAAAATCGGCGTGCCCCGGAAAGAAGAGCCAACTTCCCTTAATATCCCGGGAGCATAAGCATTATGGCTTATAACCTCCACTGCGCCTCCCGCTATGGCCTCTAAAGCAGCCAATTCTTCCTGGCTAGCAGGGCGATGTAAACCTGTGCCTACGAGAATTTTTATATGTGAAGGTTTTAACCCCACCTCCATAAGTTTCTGGATTAATGGTGGCAAGATAAGATTATTGGGCACCGGTCTAGTGGAATCGCTTACCACGATAACGGCGTTACTTGCTCCCCGCAGGTCTTCCCAATTAAAATCTAAAGGCCTAGCTAAGGCCCTTTCAATCTCCTCCCTTTCATCTGGCACCCCTGGGTATGGTCGCAATTTTACTTCTTCCACTTCCCAAGGATAAGGCAACTCTGCTGTTTGTATACCTTCACCATAAGGTACTTCTAGGCGCATATCAGTTTTTCCCCCTTTGTGTCCTTTATCACCTTTAGCCTTTAAAGTTTACTCTTCTGGTACAACTTGCCGCTCCACATTTTTAAGGTGCCGGAGCATAGCTATGGAGGCAGCCTCGGGATCACGCCGTAAGAGAGCTTCTACTATTACGCTATGCTCTTCTACTGAGGCCTCGCCCCTCCCAGGTATAGAGAGGGCGCGGGAGCGGATATCAGCTAAGAGATCCATTAAGCTTTCCACAATACGTACCAGTACCGTATTCCCGGTAGCCTTAGCTAAGTTATAATGGAACTGGCTATCATGGCGGGCCAAAAGCGACAGACGACCGCTAGGCAAGTGCTGCAAATTTTCTTTAGTTTGGCGAATTAAGGTGGCTAACTCCTCTAGTTCTCGATCCGTTCCTCGCTCAGCCGCCCAGGCCGCTGCAGCCGGTTCCAGGGTTTTACGGATTTCGAATAGATCTTTTATCGTTTTAGGATTTACAAAAATACGCCTGGCAAACTGCTGGAGGTAATCATCGGGATCCTGTTCGGCTATAAAGGCCCCTTGTCCATGCTTGATTTTTACCAGGCCCTCAGCAGCTAGCATCTTTAAAGCTTCGCGCACAGAGGTGCGGCTCACCCCTAGCATCTCTGCCAATTCCCTCTCCGCTGGAAGCCGGTCTCCCGGCTTAAGGCGACCTTCAAAAATGCGAGTCTTAATTTCATCTACAACCCGGTGATAAACGCTCCGGGGATCTTTAATTATCTGGAATAATTCTTGGGATTGCTCTGCCTTCATTTCTTTCCTCCGGGAATAGATTTAGTTTGGTTATTTCTATGATATTCTAGCACATCTAGCTAATGAAAGAGAAAAAGGCACCCGTTCTTACATTTACTTGCGAACGGGAGCCTAACGAATAAGAAAGGCCAAAACTTGGTCTTTTTAAGCCTCCCCGTCTTCGGTGGCTAGCTCTACCCCGCGGCCACGGAGGTTTAACCATAACCCCCAGGCGATCATAATAAGCGCCAAAGCCATGAAGCTTGCCGCAATAGGCCGGGTGAAGAAAATCCAGGGTGAACCCCCAGAAAGAACCAGCGACTGCTTAAGGGAAGTCTCTAGCATTTGGGCTAGAACAGAGGCTAAAACCATAGGAGCTAAGGGGTAACCTAGTTTGCGCATGAGATACCCTACAAGCCCAAAAAGCAAGGCCATCCAGACGTCGAACATTAAGAAGCGTACGCTATAAGCACCTATAACTGAGAACAAAATAATTAAAGGCCCTAAAATAGGGAAGGGAATAAGGGCGATACGAGCCCATAGACCTACCAAAGGTAAATTTAAGACCAAGAGTATACAATTTCCTATATACATGCTGGCGATTACCGCCCATACTAGATCTGGATTTTCCTTAAAAAGCATGGGTCCAGGCTGGAGCCCATACATCATAAAGCCGCCTAAAAGTACCGCTAAGGCCGGACCGGAAGGGATACCGAAGGAAAATAAGGGGACAAAGCCACCGCTACAAGTAGCATTGTTGGCTCCCTCAGCTGCGGCTACCCCTTCGATGGCCCCTTGGCCGAAAAGATGGGGCCGCTTGGACACCTTCTTTTCTACATCGTAAGCCACAAAGGTAGTCACTGCTGGGCTGCATCCAGGTAACAACCCCAGGAAAAAGCCTATAACGGAAGAACGCAACATAGCCCCTAGGCTCTGCTTAATATCTTGTAAAGTAGGTAACCATCCCCGTACTTTAGTTTCATAAATAAAAGTGGCTGCCTTTTCTATATTCACCAACACCTCACCGATGGCAAATAACCCAATGATGACGCTGATAAAGTTAACTCCAGCCAGGAGGGAAACCGAGCCAAAAGTAAGCCGCGCTTCCCCAGTTAAAGGATCTAAACCCACCATAGCCACCAGTAGACCTAAGGCGGTAGCGATTAAACCTTTAAGCAAAGCCCGGCCAGATAGACTTATCACCAGACTTAAGGCCATGAACATAAGGGCAAAATATTCAGGGGGACCAAAGGCCAAGGCTACACTGGCCAGGGCAGGGGCAAAGAAGGTAAGCCCCACCAGGCTTAAAGTCCCCGCTACAAAAGAAGAGATAGCGGAGATACCCAAGGCAGCCCCAGCCCTGCCCTGGCGCGCTAATTGAAAACCGTCCAAAGCCGTAGGCACCGAGGAGGCTTCCCCGGGGATGTTAACCACAATGGCAGTGGTGGAGCCGCCATACATGGCCCCATAATATATGGCGGCCATCATGATAATAGCCGGTATAGGAGGTAAAATAGTAGTTAAAGGTAAAAGAATAGCGATGGCCGAAGTAGGACCAATGCCTGGTAAAACTCCTACCAGGGTGCCAATTAGACTACCTATTAAGGCATACAGGATATTTATAGGCGTTAACGCTTGGCTAAAACCGTGCCAGAGAAGACTCCAAGAAAACGCCATGTTTCCTGCCTCCTACCATCCTAAGGGGCCTGTGGGAAAGGTTAGCTCCAAAAAGCGAACAAATACTAGGGAAATAGTAACTGCGGTTAAGATCCCTAAGCCCAAGGATATAAACCACCGGTAACGTCCTAAATACCAAGTTAAAAAGGTAATAAAAAGAAAGCTACTTAAGGAAAACCCCAGGGGTTCCAATAAAGCCAAATAGAAAATAATACTTACTAAAGTAACTAATATTCGCTTAAAGCCTCCACGGTCGGGCCAGTCGATGGGCTTATCCCCACCCCGGGTAGCCCAGCTTAAAATAGAAAGAAGGGCCCCTGCTCCTAGAATTACCCAGCTTAAAAGGAGGGGTAGGGTACGGGGATGCAAATGCTCCCCCGTAACCCCGTGGATGCTAAAAGAAGCTACCAGGGCCACAGCGCCCAGGGCTACTAGAGTTAATCCCCCAACTATATCGGCTATACGTTGAGTACGCATAAAGCTTATCTCTCCCCTTTAAGGTAAGGGAGTTACTTTTTAAGCTCAGCTGCTAATCCTTTATATAGCTCAGTAAGTTTTGCGATATGGGCTTTAGATTCCTCGTGACCCAAGCTTAACGGCACAAAACCTTCTTTCTTCATTTGGGCCTGAATATCCGGGTTACGGGCTATTTCTAGGAAGGCTGCTTCAAGTTTCTTAATTATATGGCTGGGTGTACCCGGTGGTACCGCTACCCCCCGGTCTATGCTCTCTACTAGGTCAATACCCTTTTCCTTAAAGGTAGGAGCCTCTTTAAAGGCCTCAAACCGCTCATTTCCAGCAAAGGCTAAGAGGCGAATCTTGTCTTTATATTTGACCAGATCATCAGAGTTACCAAAGATAGCATCTACATGGCCCCCCAGGAAAGCAGTAATCTGGGGCGCTGCACCAGTAAAAGGCACATACTTAAACTTTGTTCCCGTTAACTTCTCCAGCCGCATAGTAGCAAACTGATGGCCAGAGAAAGTCCCCGAACCGCCGATGGATATCTGTCCAGGCTTCTTTTTAGCTTCCGCCAAGAAATCCTCGAGGGTTTTATAAGGGCTAGTATTTAACACAGCCAGACCCAAAGGTGTAGATTGAAAAAGGGCCACGGGTACTATCTGCTCTGTTTTATAACCCGTCTGTTGTTGCATGGGTTGTAGGATAATATGGGGCAAGTTAAAGCCAGCGATGGTATAGCCATCAGGTTTAGAACGAACGAGCTCACTCCAGCCTACTGCCCCACCGCCTCCAACTTTATAGTCTATTACCACCTTCTGGCCTAAAATCTTTTCTAGTAAAGGCTGCTGCCGCCGTGCCTCCCGATCCGACTGACCACCAGGATCGAAGCAAATAAGGTAGGTAATCTGCTTAGTGGGGTAATCTTCTTTAGGGGCAGCCTGTTGCCCTTTAGAACAACCCGCTATTCCCCAAGCGAGTAAAACCAGGATTAAATATAAACCTAAAAAACTCATTTTCTTTTTAAAACTAAAACCCATTTTCTTATACATATACCCCCTCCTCCTATAAGTATATGAGTTCAGTGGTCTTACCACTTTATACTTAATTCGACGCCTCCTAATAAAATCCTTCTTACAAGCCAAGAAAATTCATAAAGGTTTTAGGAGGGGGATAGCATCAGCTTCTTTTGAGCGCGCTCTCGAATAGCAAAGATCTTTTCTTCAGCCAAGGGTCGTTCGAAACTCCGAAGACCCGCCAGGCGGAAACCGTGTTTGCGGGCCAGGCGGCTTATCTCATCCACCTGTTCCACAGTAAGGTCGCGGCCTAAAGTGAAGCTCTCCAGCCTACCTTCCAAAGCCAAGATCATAGTCTCGGCCATGCAGGCGTAAGCCAGGCCGGGCGGGTAACCGAAGTTAAAGCGGAAATCAACTTCCCCGGGCACCTCCACTACACCGCCCTCAATGACCAGTACATCATCCCTTTCCTCTGCCACCCGCCGGGACACGTCCCGCGGCCTTGCTACATCACAGACTACAGCGCCGGGCTTTAAATATTCCGGCTCAATGATAGCTTCCACCGCCGAACTCACCGTAAGGATGATTTCTGCCTCTTTAAGGGCTCCTTTTATATCCCGGGTAACCCGCACATCATTCCCTGTATCCTCTAAAATACGCTGGCGCAAGTTGCCTAGCTTTTCCTCATCTCGGGCTACCAAAGTTAAATTGCGGCATTCTCGGGCCAGGATGCGAGCGCAGACAGAGCCAATAGCGCCAGTAGCCCCTATTACCACCACGGGAGCAGCTTCCATATGGATGCCCATCAGTTCCGCTGCCTTCCGCGTCCCCTCTAAAGCCGTAGCCACTGTATAGCTATTACCCGTAGTCACAGGAATATTTAAATGCCTGGCTATGGTTATTCCGGCATCTCCCACCACCGAAGTCATGGCGCCTAAACCTACGATCTCAGCCCCCAGCTTTTCAGCTAGGCGGCCAGCTTGGATGATACGCTTAAGGACAAAGCTTTCGGGAAGAGTAACCATCTGCCGGCTAGTAAGAGGGCAAGATATGAACCATCCTTCTGTGCTAGCGTATTCTGAACGTACGCCTGTAATGTAAGAGGTCTTAATAGGCGGCAACCACAACAAAAGTTTTTCCACCAGTCGGGAAGGCAAATGAGAAGCTATGGGGAACTTGCGCGCCACATCGCTAACATCTAAGGGGTGGATAATGAAAGCGAATCTATGCAATTTAAGCGCCTCCTTGGAACGAACCTAGCTGTACTAACCAAAACAAAGTAAGTAATTAAGCCCGAGACCCTAAACATTGATTACCTGCACTTAGCAGAATCCCTTTAGGGAAGTCCCTACAGATGTAGTATCCGGGGTTCAAAGCCAAGACGGTCAAGGAGGGTATTATAATCCTCTCGCGTCAGTTCCTCTGGCCGTTTACCGCTTAAAACAACAAGAACCCCCTCTAGTACATTGGTACCAAAGGAACGCCCCTGAAATTCTGGAGTAGTAGTAATTAAGATTTTTACTTGGCGCTTCCTTAGTTCTTCGATATCTTTAGGCGTTACCGTATTGGTAATGATAATTTTACCCGGGAGTCTTTCCGGCATAAACCGGCGGATAAAATGAAAATCACCGGCTATAATCTCAGCTTCTTCATAAAAGCGGGTATACCGGGGCTCGATCTTTTCCTGCTCTTTACCTGTAGGATAAAGCATTTTAAAAGGCAAAAGCCTGACTACTGGCGCCACTAAATAAGCCACTCTACGAAAAGTGGGCAAGGAACGTAAAGGAATAGGAAGGCCCAACCCAAAAATTAAATCTCCACAGGTGACCTGAGCTCCCGCCTCAGCCAGAGCCTCGGCCAAGCCGAAACGATCTACCGCACAGACTACCAAAGTTTTTTTGCCCTGGAAATGAAAACCCTGGGCAGCAAGTTTAGCGATTACCCTACGCTCCAAGGTATCCTTAAGGCCCCCACCATCCACAATGGGCGTCTTTTGGGCTGCCCTTACCACCCGGGCCGCATCGCGCAAAAGATACTTCCGGGAGCCGACTCGTAGGTATAGATCCATGCCTCCTAAACCGAAGGCATCCACTTTACCGTCCATCTCCCGGATTAAGGAGATCATCTTCTCCATATCACCATCGGTCCCAATACGGGATAGCTCAAAAGGTACACCTAAAAATTCCGCGCGGGCCACATGATCCCTTTGGGAAGAACCCAGGCTTATGCTTACTACCCGCTTTAACATTTTTCTCTCCCCTTATTTTCTTCTTAAGAATTAATAGTTACCTGCTTTTAATCGCTCTTAACTCTGATAAGCCGCTTTTTTCTCCCGGCTGGTTAACTGGCGGATAAGGCCACGCAACCTTTCTACATCCACTACCCGATCTTCCCGGATAGGGGAGGTTCCGATCTCTACCCCTACTACCTCCCGGCCCAGCAAGGCCTCACTGAGCCTAATCCGATAGTCAGATCCGATGATAACTACTACGTCATATTCCCTCAATCGAGCAATAATCTCCATAATCTCGTTTATAAGTTGTAGCCCGTTCTTCTGCCGAACATAATCCCAGCGTTCAGCCTCGGTAAGAAGGAAAATATACTCTACCCCTTCCTCTTCTAGCATCTGGTGCAATTCTTCTTTATTGGCCACCGGAAAACCTATAACCGCGATCCTTCGCCCACGCCGAACTTCCCCCAACTTTTCCAGGCGGGAGATAAAGGTGCGGTCTACTGCTACCTTCTGGGCCACTTCTTCTTGGGAAAAACCCTGGGCCCTGAGTTCAAGTATGCGTTCCACAGCAGAATATATCTTACGCCGGTCCAAGAGCTTCTCTCCCACCCGGATAAAATCCATATCCTCTCCTCCGTGCACAAGTTTGTGCACGGTAAATTATAGCAGAGACTCCCCCCGCTAGCAAGTGCTGTTAACACTTAAATTACGCCTAGACAATTTTCAACATGCTTTTTTCTCCGCTTTGTATCCACTACGACAATAAATAAGGCCATGCTCCCTAAACCTTACCTACCCTAAGTAACGCTTATACTCTTCCAAAATTTGGACAAGCCCCAGGAAGCTTGCTTCCCTATTTATAGCTTCCCGGATACGGGCGGCATGGGGCAATCCCTTCAAATAATAACTTAAGTGTTTCCGCATCTCCTTAACCCCGCGCTCTTCTCCCCTGGCTTCTATAGCAGATCTCAAGTGCCTTAAGGCCATATCCAGTCTCTCCCCCGGAGTAGGGGGCGGAGGAAGGGGTTGGCCAGATAAGAGGACACGGATCCGGCCAAAAATCCAAGGATTCCCCAAGGCCCCCCGACCGATCATTACCCCATCGCACCCTGTAAACTCAAGCATACGCAGGGCATCCTCGGGGGTAAAAATATCTCCATTACCTATAACGGGAATATCTATGGCTTCCTTGACCTGCTTTATGATTCCCCAGTCAGCTACTCCGCTATAAAACTGGTCCCGGGTGCGTCCGTGTATAGTTACAGCTCGGGCACCGGCTTCAGCTACTTTTTGGGCGACTTCCACAGCGTTGACTTCTGTTCCATCCCAGCCTTTGCGCATCTTAACCGTAACCGGCACAGGAGAGATAGCTTCTGCTACAGCGGTTACTATGGCCTGGGCCCGGAGGGGATCCCTCATTAGGGCTGCTCCTTCCCCGTTACGGACAACTTTAGGGACAGGACAACCCATATTAATATCTATTAAGGCCGCCCCTGCCCGAACAGCCTCTTTAGCTGCCCAAGCCAGTATTTCAGGCTCCCGACCAAAAAGTTGGACGGCTACCCGTCCTTCCTCTCCTTTTAAATCCAATAACGCCCAGGTAGCTTTATTCTGGTAATAAAGCCCCTGGGCGCTGATCATCTCGGTATAGGTAAGGGCTGCACCGGCTTCCCTTAAAAGCTTTCGGAAAACTTTATCCGTGAATCCCGCCATGGGAGCAGCCAGCACTGGAGGGCTAAGGCTTAAGTTACCCAGTTGTAGAGTAATGTGTACCCGGTTATGCCCTGTTACGTTCATAAACTATACGTATCCCCTCCAGGGTGAGCCAGGGATTAACTCTATCAATGATCGGCGTCTCCGGGGCAATAAGATCAGCTAAACCTCCGGTGGCGACCACTATGGGATCTCCTCCCAGCTCAACCTTCATGCGCTGGACAATACCTTCCACCTGACCTATGAATCCGTACATGATGCCCGCCTGCATACAGGCAATAGTGTTCTTACCGATGATACTGCGCGGCCTTATCAGCTCCACCCGAGGCAGTTTGGCAGCGTGGTAAAAAAGGGCGTCTGTAGAGATACCGATGCCAGGAGCAATGGCCCCGCCCAGATACTCGCCATTGGCTGAAATAGCATCAAAGGTAGTAGCTGTACCGAAATCTACCACGATGGCCGGTCCCCCGTATAGCTCATAAGCCGCCACGCCGTTTACAATACGGTCGGCTCCGATCTCCCGGGGATTATCGAACCGGATAGGCATCCCTGTCTTCACCCCTGGCCCGATGACTAGGGGCTTAGTACCAAAAAGCTCTTCGGCTGCTTCTACCAGGCTCTGGGTCAACATGGGTACTACGGAAGCTAGGGCCACGTCCTTTATATCTTTGGGTATAAGCCCATGGTACTGGCAGAAGTGATACCACGACAAGGTGTATTCATCTGTTGTTTTACGGGGATCAGTAGCCATTCTCCAGTGGCAAACTAGCTCCTTACCCCGGTACACGCCGCATACGATATTAGTGTTACCTACATCTATAGCTAAAAGCATGTTCTCTCCCCCGTCTTAGTATATAAATTAAAACCCCCTATCTAGGGGTTTTAATTTTAAGCTTTGAGTTTATTGCCAGCCTACTTTACACCACGGTTTCATTCTAACATTACTGGCAAGCTACGACAAGAAGCACTTCTTCAGGAATATTTAAGTATAATTTTTTCTCTACTCCGGGGGCAATGTAAAAAAATTTAACTGTTGCAGCGAAGTTGAAGTGGAGAATCTGGATACCCAGGAAATTAGCCACTTTCGTATAGTAAGTCCTTTTGATATCGATGTAGAAAGTGGCGATATATCATATTTGTCACCAATGGGAAGAGCGTTACTGTTAAAGAAGACCGGAGATGAGGTGACAATTTTTTAATCCGCAAAACCTACCTAATCCGCGGCTAGTCAGCGAAAGAGCGCTTTAAACCTAATGGGGAAAAGAAAGGAGACCAGCCTGCTTTAAGATCCGGCGGAGCTTTACGCTTAAAACACTGGCTAAGAGGAGCTTAACCATATCCAGGGGTAAGAAAGGAACTACTCCTAGAAGAAGGGCCTTCTGCCAAGGTAAATGCATCAGATAGGCCAATTGGAGAGCACCTAATATATAAACCACCACTAGACAAAGGAGCATCCCTCCGGCTGCGCGAAGGAAGGTGAATTTATTTCCCTTATCTACTACCCATCCTAGCAGATAAACACCTATTAGGAATCCCCAGAGATACCCGCCTGTGGGGCCCAGCAGGCGAGCTATTCCCGCACCACCCCGGGCAAAAACGGGAAGCCCTATGGCCCCTAAAATCAGGTAAAGTAAAACAGCCAAAGTCCCCAGCCGCCTACCCAAGAGGGCGCCAGTTAAAAATAAACCTAAAATTTGGCCCGTTATGGGTACTGGCGAAAAAGGAAGGGGGATAGCTACCTGGGCCAAAACAGCCATAATCCCGGCAAAAAGGGCTGCTATAGTTAATTCTTTTGTGCGCATACTATCCACTCCTATTTAAACTTTGTTTAAAGAGCCTTTTATAATCTCTTATTCTTTCTTACTAATATGTGCTTTAAGAAACCAATTAAGTTTTGTTAATCACTTAAATAAAGCCTGAACAGAAGCAGGCATGGTACCTAGATCCTTAGAGTTACCTCCCCATAAGTAAAACGCCGCAAGGTATGGTCAGCACCCTCCACCAGGAGCCTCCCTTCCCCATCTATATCTATAGCTCGGCCCTCATATACTTCGTTGCCCGCTTCCACCTTAACCAGGCGGCCTAAGGTTACACTGGCTTTTTTCCAGGATTCCCTAACGGGGACAAACCCTTCTTTTTCCCAAATCTGGTACCAACCTTCCAGGTGATAAAGGAGGGATTGCAAAAGGGGAAGCCTGGGTACTTCCCATCCTAACTCTAGTTTTAGAGAAGTAGCTAAAGGCCAAAGGTCGCGCGTGAAATCCTCTATATCTAGATTTACGTTAAGGCCGATTCCTAAGATCACATACTGGGTAATCTCAACTTCAGCACGCATCTCTGTGAGGATGCCACATAACTTCTTGCCCCTACTTAAAATATCATTGGGCCATTTTATACCTACCTCTAACCCAGTGATCTCCTTTATTGCCGAAGCTACGCCTACGGCGGCCAACAGGCTAAGCTGAGGAAGCTGCCAGGGTGCCACCCGAGGACGTAAGACAAGGGAAAGCCAGATGCCCTTTCCGGCGGGTGACAGCCACCCACGGCCCAGGCGCCCCCGGCCGCTGGTCTGCCCCTCAGCCAGTACAGCGGCTCCGTGGGGTGCTCCTTGCTCCGCCAAGTCCTTGGCCACTTGATTGGTGGAACCTACTTCTTCGTAATAATAAAAAGGTCGCCCCAGCCAAGTGGTTTTAAGGCCGGCTGTAACTTCCTCAGGATACAGCCTATCAGGAATACAGAGAAGAGTATAACCGCGCCGGGTACAAGCGCTGATCTGGTAACCGTCGCGCCGTAAAGCTTTAATATGTTTCCATATGGCGGTCCTGCTTAAGCCCAGGCGACGGCTGAGCTCTTCCCCGGAAACATATTCACCCTTTCTTTTCCGGAGCTCCTCTAATACTTGTTGTTTACTCTTTTCTTTGGTCATGGTAATAGTATATTATACCCAGGGCTTATTGTCAACTATTTTTGCTTCCTATGGTTAACAATTGATAGATTAAGCCTGCCTTGCTTTCGCCAGACTAGATGCGCCAGCTAGAATTGCAGACGCCAAAAACGGGCTTAAGGCAGGGGTTTGTTATGGGCATCCACGAAAACTACCCGGGGTTTAAGGTGCCGGGCTTCTTCATCGGTGTATACGCCATAGGAGATAATTATCACAATATCCCCAGGCTGCACCAGGCGAGCCGCGGCCCCATTTACGCAAATAACTCCGCTACCTCTCTCACCAGGAATAGCATAGGTCTCCAACCGAGCACCGTTATTAACGTTTACCACTTGTACCTTTTCATGGGGAAGGATATCTGCAGCTTCTAAAAGCTCGCTATCGATGGTGATGCTTCCTATATAATGGAGGTTGGCCTCGGTAACTGTGGCCCGGTGGATCTTGGATTTCATCATAACACGCCACATGGTGGGAATTACCCCTCCTTTACAACAAGATTCCTTCTTCGCCGGGGCCTCCCGGCCCCTCCACAGGCCTGGCTTCCCACAGTCCCTGTCTCTTATACTTCTACCACCAGATTATCAATAAGCCTGGTGGAGCCTATCCATACAGCTACCGCAAGTAATACCTTGCCGGAAATCTCCTCCAAGGGGTTTAAGGTCTCTGCATCATTGATACTTACATAATCGATCCTGGCCAAGGGTTGGCTAAGAATCTCCTTAGCCATAGCTTCTCGTACTTTGGATGCCTGCCGTTCCCCCTGGCGAATGAGCCCTTCCCCCAACTTTAGCGCCCTATATAAACTTAAGGCTTGCCTACGTTCCTCTGGAGTTAAATACTTGTTTCTGGAACTTAAAGCCAGCCCATCCTCTTCCCTTACCGTAGGAACGGTGACGATCTCCACCGGGATATTCAAGTCCTGCACCATACGTTTAATAACCATAGCCTGTTGGTAATCCTTAAGACCAAAAAATGCTTTATCAGGTTGTACAATATTAAAAAGCTTGGTCACTATAGTAGCCACACCCCGGAAATGCCCAGGCCGGGAAGCACCACAAAGCACTTCGGTAAGCCCTTCTACTTCCACATAAGTAGCATAGCCTGGTGGATACATCTCCTCTACTTCTGGAGCGAAAACCGCGTCCACCCCTACCTCCTGGGCCAACCTGAGATCCCGTTCCAGGTCGCGGGGATATCGTTCGTAGTCTTCCTGGGGTCCGAACTGGGTAGGGTTTACAAAGATGCTCATAATTACAGCATCGCAAAGATCTTTAGCCCGGCGGACTAAGGTCAAGTGTCCCTCATGAAGGTAACCCATAGTGGGGACTAGGCCTATGCTCTTTCCCTGTTGCCTTTGAGCCTTTACCCATTGGCGGACCTGAGGTATAGTCTTAAACAACTCCATCCCTTTTCTTACCTCCCTACCCTAAAATTAAAAATGCCTTCCAGACGGGACATCTAGAAGGCATATTTTTAGTACGCCTTATTTTTTAATCCCGTCTCGGTCCCTTAAGGATCCAAGCGGAAAATCTAGTTTGAAGGGGTAAAGGTTGCACAGTGTAAACCCCTTTAAAGGTTTCACCTGCGCTTTTCAGTGTACCACACTAAAGGATTAATAAGCAACAATTTTCTCCAACTTCCTATACAACTTCCTATAAGACTTCAAGTTTCCCGTTAGCAGCCTCCCAGGCTGTGAGGAAACGCTCCCGTATGTAAGGGTATTTCGTGGCTAAAAATTTTACCAGCTCCTTAATCTCCTTTCGCCGGGTATGGCCCGCAGCTGGACAAGGATTGGTTAGCACAGGCAGGTTTTCTTTTCTGGTCAAAGCTTCTACAGTGGCTTCCCGGAGGTAAATAAGGGGGCGAATGACCGTAAGCCCGCTCTGGGTTAAATAAGTGGCAGGTAGAAAGGTAGAAAAACGCCCGTTGTATAGCCAATTTAAAAGAAAGGTTTCCAGGAGATCATCCAAATGATGCCCCAAGGCCACCTTATTGCATCCTAAGCGAAGGGCTACCTTATTGAGGGCACCGCGCCGGAGGTGAGAACAAAGGGCGCAAGGGTGCTCCTCCCTCCGATAGTCAAAGACTATTGCTTTAATGACGGTAGGTTCCACGTGGAAAGGTATCCCATGCTCCCGGCAAAAACCCGCAAGGGGTGCGGGATCCAGGCCCCAGCCTAGATCCAGGAAGACAGCCTCAAATTCAAATTCCAAGGGTGAAAAATTTTTAAGGAGCCAGAGAATATAAAGGAGGGCCGAACTATCCTTTCCGCCAGATGCACCTACCAATATCTTGTCTTGGGGCTTAATCATCTCATAGCGCTGGATGGCCCGCTTAACTTTACTCAAAAACCATTTCCCGTAGCTCCGTTTTATCTTATACTGGGTTAGGGCTTGGGTAGCCTCCATTCTAAGTCCTTCTCCTTAAAGAAAATAATATGAGCACTCGCCTTACATTTGAGGGTTGTTAAAATAAGATTATAGACCCCATGCCATAAGTATTAACTAGCCTAAAGGAGGTAAAACTTATGTTTCAGCTAACTGTGCAGTCCCATCAGCGGGTAGAACTTATAAACATTACTTCCCAGGTACAAGCTTTAATTAGCCAACAAAAAATAAATTCTGGTGCTTGTCTCCTCTTCGTCCCCCATACTACAGCTGGAATTACCATCAATGAAAATGCGGACCCAGATGTTGCCCGCGATATTATGGCTACTCTGTCTCGCCTAGTTCCCCAGCGAGGGGACTACCAACACCTAGAAGGGAATAGCGATGCCCATATTAAAGCTGTACTTACAGGTTCTTCAGTAATAGTACCCATCTCCCAGGGCCGGTTGCAGCTCGGTACCTGGCAGGCCATCTATTTTGCTGAATTCGACGGGCCCCGCCGTCGCCAGGTCTTGGTATCTTTCCTGGCTTCTTTAGTATAAAGATGTAGGTTCCCCAAGTTAAAAGTGTGATATATATCATAGCTTCCTGGCTAGAGAGCTTTTAAAATA
This sequence comes from Thermanaeromonas toyohensis ToBE, assembly GCF_900176005.1. Classification (NCBI taxonomy): domain Bacteria; kingdom Bacillati; phylum Bacillota; class Clostridia; order Neomoorellales; family Neomoorellaceae; genus Thermanaeromonas; species Thermanaeromonas toyohensis. Next base: position 3,211,180 of record NZ_LT838272.1, read on the forward strand.
AAGGTACCCACCCTGGTATAAAAGGCGCAAGAAGGTTTTTAAGGAAGCTAAGTAGCGAAGTAGGGAGGAACCACCATGAGCATCGGGCGTTGCCCAGGCCAGGACCGTAGGTACTGGAAGCCAGAGGATATTTTCGAAGAACCCTGCCCGCACTGCGGTAAATTAATAGAATTCTGGAAGGATGACGTTACTGTACGCTGCCCCCACTGCCGACAATATGTAAAGAATCCTCGTTTCGATCCCGGATGTGCCGCGTGGTGTTCCTATGCTAGCAAATGCTTAGGGCCTTTGGCTCAAGTCTATCAGAGGCAGCCCCGGGTGCTTCGCGACAAGCTAGAAGTAGAAACGCGCAAAAAACTATTAAACCAAAAAGAAGTACTAACTATGGCCCTTCAGGCAGCTTCCTTCGCGGAAAAAATCGCCCGGGAGGAAGGGGTAGAGCCCCTGGTAGCCATAGCCGCCTGCCTCTTATATGATGTAGAGGAGGCAGAAAGGATTATGGCCTCTGTGGGTATAGACGAAGAATTGGCCCAGCGGGTGATGGGGGTATTGGTTTCCCGCAACAAAAATCCAGGTGATCCCGCTTGGGCCGTAGTCCAGGACGCCAGGAAGCTCGCCAAGCTACAACTTGCCGCACCTGAGCCAGAAGCTAGAAACTCTATACTCCTTAACGATTTCTATACGGAAACGGCAAAACGCTTAAGTCAAAACCTTTAGGAGAAGCCTTTACAAGATAAAATCCCAACCCACCCGGCGGTAACGAGCTACCCGGGAGCTTACTAGCTCTTCCGGTTGTTTTGGTAATAGCTCCTTAAGGTGATATACCAGCCTCTCCTTAATCCTCTCCGCCATGCCTGTTTTATCTCGGTGAGCACCACCTAAGGGTTCCAGGATTATCTCATCGATTAAATTTAGCTCATATAGATCCCGGGCCGTAAGTTTTAAGGCCTCGGCTGCCTCCCGCGCCCGGCTAGGATCCTTAAAAAGGATGCTAGCGCAGCCTTCAGGGGAAATCACGCTAAAGAAAGCATTTTCGAGCATCAAGATCCGGTCAGCTACCGCCAGGGCTAAAGCCCCACCGCTCCCCCCTTGCCCTATGATAATAGTTATTATAGGGACCTTTAAGGCGCTCATAATAAAAAGGTTCTGGGCGATGGCTTCGCCCTGGCCACGCTCTTCCGCCCCGGTTCCTGGATAAGCGCCTGGGGTATCTACCAGAGTGATAATAGGCCTTCCAAATTTCTCCGCCTGCTGCATAAGCCTCCGGGCTTTACGGTAACCTTCGGGATGGGCCATCCCGAAATTATATTTCATATTTTCTTTAGTATCATTCCCCCGCCGGTTACCTATAACCGTAACCGGTACACCTTCTAGGGTGGCCAGTCCCCCTACTATACTAGGATCATCCCCGAAGGAACGATCTCCATGGAGTTCTAAGAAGTCTGGAAAGATGGCCTGGATATAGTCCATGGCCCCTGGTCTTTCGGGGAGACGGGCCAAGTGGACTCGCTCAAAGGCGCTCAAATTCTGGTAAATTTCTTCCTCAAGCATCCTGATCCTCTCGCGTAAAAGCTTTATTTCAGAAGTTAAATCTATATGGCGTTCCTGGCAAAAGGCTTCTAGCTCATCAACTTTAGTCTTAAGTTCAGCAAAATCGCGTTCATAAACGAGCACTTCTATCCCCTCGTGGATGGAGTCTTAAAAGTCTGGCCAAGGTAGCCTTCATATTCTTTCTAGGCACTATAAGGTCTACGAAGCCCTTAGCCAGCATAAACTCGGCCCGCTGGAAGCCGTCGGGCAACTTCTGACCAATGGTTTGCTCGATAACCCGCGGGCCAGTAAAACATATAAGGGCCCCGGGTTCAGCCAGGATAATATCCCCTAAGGAAGCAAAACTAGCCGTCACTCCTCCAGTGGTGGGGTCGGTAAGCACACTTATGTATAATAGCCGGGCCTGGCTTAACTTGTTGAGGAGGGCCGAAATCTTAGCCATCTGCAAAAGGGAAAGCATCCCTTCTTGCATGCGGGCTCCCCCGGAAGCACAGAAGGCTATGAAGGGAAGGCGCCGCTCTAAAGCTACCTCTATGGCCCGGGCTATCTTCTCCCCTACCACTATTCCCATACTCCCCATCATAAAGTGACTATCCATAACTGCTAGAGCTGCAGGCTCTCCTTCTATCTCACCATACCCGGTAACTACAGCCTCTTTAAGACCCGTAGCTTCCCGGGCCTCTTTAAGCTTCTCCAGGTACCCAGGAAAGGAAAGAGGATCGCGGGAAGAAAGATCCGCATCCCATTCCTGGAAAGTACCCTCATCTACTACCTGACTTAAGCGCTCAGCAGCCGTCAACCGGAAATGATATTCACAGCGCGGGCAAACCTTAAGGTTATCCCATAGCTGCTTTTGCACCAGTATCTCCTTACAGGACGGGCATTTCTCGAAGGGGTGCTCCTGAAAATACCTTTGGGTATCTAGTTCTATATACCTGGTTTTCTTAAGGCCTGGAAACATGAAATTTTTATAGCCTCCTGCTATTAGTTAATCTTAATACCTACTGTTAAATTATAGCATATGCCTTCTCGACCAGCTATAAGCCCCCTCTAAAAACCTTATAAATTGTGAGCTAAATCACAGACTTTGATCCAGAATCCCTCTATCCTTTCCTAATGGAAGGCCGGGAGTTACAAAAGCTTGTTTAAGCATTCCTGTAATGATTTAGGATAGCCGTTGCCAATAAGAAAGCCTCCTGGTAGAAAGGAATTGAACGACAAAACCTCAGATACCAGGAGGCGAGCAAGCGATGCAAAAGGCCGAAAAGAAAGCCTTAGTTTATGGCAACGTGCTGATCGTGGGAGTGGATGTAGCTAAGAAAAACCATTACGCCCGGATATATAACAGCATGGGTATCGACGTAGTAAAACCGTTCTACTTTCATAATAGCAGAGAAGGTTTCTGCCGTCTACTAGGGAAAATAAGCGAAGCCAAGGAGAAAGAGAAGGCGGAACGTATCATTATAGGCATGGAACCCACAGGACACTACTGGAAACCTCTAGCCTATTTCCTAAAAGAGGCAGGTTACACTGTAGTAATTGTAAATCCTTATCACGTTAAAAACAGCAAAGAGATGGAAGACAATAGCCAAGACAAGAACGACCGCAAGGATGCAGGCCTTATAGCCCAACTGGTAAAAGAGGGCAAATTCTTGCACTGCATTTTACCGGAAGGGATATATGCAGAACTGAGGACCCTTTATATTACCCGGCAGCAGGAACACAAAAAACTTAACGCTGCCCTCTGCCAGCTTAAAGCCATAGTAGATGAATATTTTCCCGAGCTAATGGAAGTATTTAAGAGTCTTTTAGGCAAGGCAGCCCAGTGGGTCTTAAGGAACTGTCCCTTTCCTAAGGACATATTAAGCCTAAAGTTAGAAGAACTAGAAGAAGGGCTAAAACAAGCCTCGAACAGTAGAGTAGGGATAAAGAGGGCTCTTGCTCTAAGGCAAGCAGCAGAAAAGAGCATAGGTGTTAAAGAAGGGCTAGAAGGGGCTAAAGTCAAACTTCAAGCCTGCTTGGAAGAAATCGAGTTTTACCAAGGTCAAATAAGGAAGACAGAGGAAGCCATGGGGCGATACCTAGAGGAGACAGGTTTAGCGAATTATCTTTTAAGCATTCCTGGGGTAGGGGTAGTAACAGCGGCAGGCTTTTTAGGGGAGATAGGTGACCCAGCGAAATACCAGCACTGGAGACAGATACGGAAACTAGCTGGTTATAACCTAACGGCCCAGAAATCGGGGAAGAAACAGAAGGCCAAGACCACCATATCCAAGAGGGGTCGGCCGGGGCTAAGGAATCTACTTTACCAGGCGAGCCTTATTCTAGTGGCTAAGAACAAAGAATTTAAAGCGCTATATCACTATTTCCTAAAGAGGCCGGAAAATCCTTTAACGAGGAAGCAGGCTCTAGTAGCTGTGGCTTTAAAGCTAGTGCGGGTGATGTTTACCCTTATTACCCAGAAGAAGGAATATGATGCCAGCAAAGTATTAGGGAAATACCGGGAAGAACAACTAAAGAAAGTAGCTTAAAGAGCTAGGGAGGTTTTGGGTGGGGGAAGCCAAATCCCTCCATAAGGGCATAGACCCTGTAATTAAGTAAAGGCAGGCCCCACCCGCCCCCTTAAGGCAGGACGAAGGAATGAAAGGGCAAGACCCTGCGAGAAATGATAGGGTAGCCTGGGGGCGAATTTTAAGGTGAGGGTCCACCCAAAACCTTAGGATAAAAAATACTCAAAAATACCCATGGTAATTTTTAACCCTTCTCTCTCGTTTCTTAGATGGAGGATGAAAAACTTGAAAATCTAAGAGAGCGAGAGATAGAGGGAGATTTAAGCAAAAAATTGAGATAGGAGGGAAAAATATGTTCTGTTACCAGTGCGAACAGACAGCCGGAGGAACCGGTTGCACTAAGGTAGGTGTCTGTGGCAAAAACGAAGATTTATCAAGCCTCCAAGATACCCTTATTTTGGGAGTTAAAGGTATAGCAGCTTATTCCTTCCATGCGCGGGAACTAGGTTATTATGATGAAGAGATAGATTCTTTTATGGAAGAAGCCTTATTTGCCACTTTGACTAATGTGGACTTTGATATGGATAGGCATCTAGAACTCCTCCTCAAATGCGGGGCCATGAACCTTAAAGCCATGGAGCTCCTGGACAAGGCCCATGTAGAACGTTTCGGTGCCCCCACACCTACTCAAGTCTCCACAGGGACCAAGGCTGGCCCCGGAATTTTAGTTACTGGCCATGATCTTTTGGATCTCTACGAACTTTTAAAGCAGACAGAGGGTACAGGGGTGAACGTATATACCCATGGCGAAATGCTCCCGGCCCATGCTTACCCCGAATTAAAGAAATTCCCTCACCTTGTAGGAAATTACGGTACAGCTTGGCAGAATCAGCGTAGCGAGTTTGAGGAGTTTCCAGGGGCCATCTTGGGTACCACTAACTGTGTGCTTACACCTAAAGACACCTATAAGGACCGCATGTTCACCTGCGGAGTGGCCGGTTTGCCCGGGGTAACCCACATCAAAAACCGGGATTTTACCCCGGTAATTGAAAAGGCCAAGTCCTTACCTCCCCTGCCGGAAAAAGAAGGTAAAACCATAACCACCGGTTTCCACCATACAGCAGTCTTAGGGTTGGCTGATAAAATTATCTCTCTAGTTAAAGCCGGCAAAATCCGCCACTTCTTCTTGGTGGGTGGCTGTGATGGGGCCAAAAAGGGGCGCAGTTACTATACGGAATTCGTCCAGAAAGTACCCCGGGACTGTGTAGTCCTAACCCTAGGATGCGGGAAGTATCGCTTCAACTATCTGGACCTGGGCGAGATCGAGGGTATTCCTCGCCTCCTCGATATGGGCCAGTGCAACAATGCGTATTCTGCTATCCAAGTGGCTTTAGCCTTGGCCCAGGCCTTTAGCTGTAGCGTGAACGAATTACCCTTAAGCCTTGTGCTCTCCTGGTTTGAGCAGAAGGCCGTGGCCATACTTCTTACCCTCTTCCATCTGGGAGTTAGGAATATCCGTATAGGTCCTTCAGCTCCTGCCTTCATTTCGCCCAATGTACTGAAGATACTACAAGATAAGTTTAACCTCCAGCTAATTACTACTCCGGAAGAAGATCTTAAGGCTATTTTAGGTTAAATCTTTAGGTTAAACCTTTCAAGGTAAAATAAATAGTTAAAGGGGGCTTGATTTACCAACAGCCCCCTTTTAGGTGAATTAGCTCCTCTATTTTTAGCCAGGGACTAAATAACCATTTATAAAAACAAAAATGGTACTATTTTAAAGCTGTCTGGTATATTGCATATACGATACCAGCCGCACCTATTAAAACGGCAAAAAATGTACCGACCGCCGCCCACAAAGTATTATTAAGCTTCCCATCAATATGTCTAATATCTTCTTTTAATTCTTGGCGCAAGTTACTAATCTCTTGCTTCATCTCTTGGCGTAGGCCATTTGTCTCTTGCTTCATCTCTTGGTGTAAGCCATTTATCTCCTGCTTCATCTCCTGGCGTAAGCCATTTATCTCCTGCTTCATCTCCTGGCGTAAGCCATTTATCTCTTGCTTCATCTCCTGGCGTAAGCCGTTTATCTCTTGCTTCATCTCCTGGCGTAAGCCGTTTATCTCCTGCTTCATCTCCTGGCGTAAGCCTTCCTTGACCTCCGCTATCTGCTTCTGCAAATCAGTCTTTAATGTAGCTATCCGGTCTACGAGAAGATAAAACCCAAAGTCTACCAACCTCTCTTCCCCAGCGGCAATCTCTTTTTTACTGTGTTCAATTTCTTCTTTGACATCTTCCGGCACGCTAGCCACTCCTTTCCCTCCCCTTACCAGTATTTTACCACAACCAGCTTGGACATTTATTGCTCAATTTATAAAAAAGTCAACGTGCTAAATGCGCCAGGCGGCGTAGTGCGTCCATCTTTTCACTCCGACCCACTTTGGCTTCGGTTAAGGCTTTCTCTAGTATAGCGATAGATCGGTCATACAGCCGGCGGTCTACAGGATAGGGGTGACCGTCTTTGCCACCATGGCTAAAACTATACTTTACGGGATCTCGAAAACTGGCTGGAGCTCCAAAGGCTACCTCTGACACCAGGGCTAAAGCCCGCAAGGTTTTAGGCCCTATACCTTCTATCCCTAGCACAGAAATAAAATCAACAGGCTGGCTAGCGTATAGCTTAAGGAGGGCTTGGTTTAAGTATTCAGCCCGGGGGAGATCATGCCTCCAAGGGAGTTGTAGTAGGGCCGGTTGGTTAAATTGGGAAGTATACTCCACAGTATCCCAAAGGGTTAGTTGCCCATCACCTGGAAGTTCTAAACCCCCAGGTCCGCCAGAAAATACCCCCTTAGCTTCCCCTAAAGGGCACTCCCGGTTTAGGAGCGCTGGCGTTTCAAGTAGAACCTTCTCTGAATTCGAGGGAAGTCTTTCTAGGATTCGGCGATACTCCTTTACTACCTTTTCTGGCTTCTCCCTAGCCAGTTCCGTTACCACCTGGCGAGCCTGTTCGCTCTCCCTAGCCACTAGATTTAAAGCGAACCCTTTTTGGTCACAGCATACTGCAGCATGGGGATCGCATACAAAATCTTTAAGCCTTTCCCCCAACCAATGGTAGCGCCGGGCCAGGCGGGTAGCTTCATTCATACCTTGTTGAACTACAGCCCACTGGCCATCGAAGGTAAAAACGAAGACGTGGTGATAAAGCTGGTACCCATCCTGGAGGGCAGTATTATCCACTTTAGCCGCCATCCGGCTAGCAAAAATAAGATATCCTGGATCTAAGGTGAGGGCATGCTTATCAGCAGCCGCCGCGATCTCCGAAGGCGCCTGCCGGGAGGTGCGGCCTTTACCTCCAGCGATGATAAGTCCTACATCCTTTTCTCTACCCCGTAGTCCTTCCTTAAGGGCGCCACAAACAGTAGTGGTTAGTCCAGATGAATGCCAGTCAAACCCCAGTACACAGCCAAAGGCCTGAAACCAAAAGGGATCGCTTAACCGGCGTAGTACTTCTTGCGGGCCAAATTCTTGGACTATCACCTCTATGATAGCTACAGCCAGGCGTTTCATACGTTCAAAAAGCCAAGGCGGGCAATGCCCCCCATGCAAAGGAAGGCTAGCTACCCCTGTCCGCAAGTCATCACTTCCCTCCGGAAGAAACTCCCCACCCTATAGCCGCTTCTGTTTCCCTTTGGCTTTCTTTCTGCCGGGCGATAAATTCTTCCAGGGCAGGATGGCAGCAACGGCCAGTTGGATTCCGGTACAAGCAATTACCCCCTCGACCTGCTCCAGTACACTCCATAACCGCTTTTACATCCACAGGGCAACCTGAAGCTAAGGCCTCCAAGATATCCTTCCGCGTGACTTCCTGACAATAGCAGAGGGGTACATCTAGGCCATCATCCTTAAGCCATACGCGTACCCGTAGATCTGTTTTAAGGAAGTAAGTTTTATCATCAGGAGAAAAATATACTATCTCGCATTTTTTGTTGGGGCATAGAAAATAATTGACTTCTTTAACCTTAGAAGCCTTTTCCCCCGCTACTAAGCTTTTAACCGTTACATGTTTTACCTTAAACCCTGGGGTACCACAAACTGGGCAGGCTTGTTGGCTAATCTCTTGAGGGTAACACTCACAACAGTTGGCCATCTACTTTAGCCTCCTAAAGAGTTTATATTTTTATAGGTATTCCTGCTTCTTTAAGGTAAAATTTTGCTTAAGTACAGGCCTCGGCTAATATCCTTTCTCCCTCCCAGCGGTAAGGATAAAGTTGGTTTAAAACTTGGGCAACCATTTCCTCCAGGCGAGCCCCTGGGGGAAGCCCGTAATTTAATAAAGCCTGGTATAGAAGGAAATTAATAAGCTGGGTAAATTTAAGCCCTATGGATGCCCCCATGGCCATCAGGGAAGAGGTCGGGTTAAGGGAGGGGGTGCCATTAACGTCAATGATATAAAAATTACCCTGGCTACCTGCACGCAGATCTAGGCGCAGGGCATCCCTGGCCCCCAGGCAGGAAAATACCCGGCCTGCTAAATCGGCAAGGTAATGGTATAGCTCTTCCCCAGCCAGGATAGGAGAATACTGGGCTTTTCCCTTTTTGACGGATATGGTTCTAATTTGGCTTTCTAAGAAAGCCAAGGGAGGTAAAACGTAACAAGGGCTCTGGCCGATGATGCCCACTGTCACCTCCTGGCCAGGAAGGTATTCTTCCACCAGTATAGGTACCTCACCTAAAGTTTGCTTTAGGGACAGAACTTTGCGCTTTAGGTCTTGATAATTAAAACTAAGGGAATCCTCATCGATGCCTAAGCTATTACCTCCACCGTTGGGTTTAACAAAAAGGGGAAAGCCTATTCTTTCTATAGCCTCCTCTAGCTGTTCTACCCAATTATCCTGGCTAAGTTCCACAAGCACATATCGGGGTATGGGAAAGCTATGGTTAGCTAGAACTTCATAAGTTAAGTTTTTGTGCCGGCATATCTCCATGACACCCACAGGGGAGTGGCTAGCAGGAATACCATAATGCTGTAATAAGGTACGGACGGCGGCTGCCCCTGTACCATCATACAGGGTACGCGGCTCCTTTAAGAAACCTTCAGCCAGGACAAAGGCTAAATGGGGTAAGGGTATCCTAGCCAAGTATTTATCCAGTTGCCGGGGACTACGGAGATTTAAAGGGAAAACTTTATGGCCACTTTCTAGTAAAGCTTTATAGATCAGGCGAGCTACATCCCAGGAAAGGCAGTCGCTGTAAGCGCCCTGACGGTCTTTAGCCGCCACAGCGTTAAAAAGGAAAAGGATGCGTAACACAGGCGGCACTCCTTAAACTCTATGTGCATTTAAATTTATTCTGCAGTTTTATTGTAACTTAAAGGATACAGACCTGTACAGGGCCTAAGTAGAATCCTCACATTTTTTACCTTAAAGAAGCAAGTTTTTCCTATACTAGCAGGAGAAAAAACGTTGCTGTCGAATTGAATTTCTTATGAGCGAGCCACAAAATAGAGGTAGGAGATATGGTTAAAGAAACCTTCCCGGCTGCTATATATGCTCTTTTCTTGCAAGATTTTCCAGAAAGCCTTGCAATGAGTTTGCTTGTCTTTAGTATTCTAGGCCTTAAGCTGCGGGATAAGAGGATTATTTACATAGCTTTATTGCAAGCTTTAACTAATTTAGTGCGCCACCTTCCGATTGCTTTCGGGATGCATTCTGTCCTTTTGCTATTCTCCCTTGTTCTCTATACCAGGCTTTTCACCCGGCAGCCCCTAAGTAGGATTTTTCTGGCAGGGTTAGTTTGCTTTACTATATTGGCTATTTCTGAATTACTCTACACTAAGCCCCTCTTAAACTTAACAGGGATTCCGTATACTTATGCCTTTACTAATCCCTTCTTAAGGGCAGCCTTCGCCCTCCCGGGCGAGATAACCTTACTAGTTGTGGCCCTAGGGAAAAATTATTATAACCAAAAGAAGGGGTTAATTTGCTAAGGCTTAACTTAACCCGGCCGGCTGTGGCTTATTTAAGGGATAAGCTAGGTTTAAGCCCGGCGCAGGAAGAGGTAGCCTTGTACGGGCTGCAAATAATTACTTATAGCGCGGCAAACCTCTTCTCTGTGGTTATCGTAGGCCTATTTTTAGATTGCCTGGGGCCAGCCCTGGCTGCCACCGCCGCCGCAGGCATCTTACGTTTGTTTTCTGGCGGGGCCCATAGCCGCTCCCCTTTGACCTGTAATATCTTGGGTATGCTCGTCGCCGGATCCATAGGAAAATTTTCTTCCTTTTTAGCCCCTTTGCTTCCTCCTTCTGGTTTGCTTCTTTTAGTCCTTATGGGGGCAGGGCTCGCTTTCCTTCCTTTTTTATTCCTTGCTCCAGTAGATTCGCCTAGTAAACCCCTTACCTCAAAGGAGCGCAAGAAAATGCGCCGGCTTTCTATAATCTTTTTCTTCCTCATCACTTTTTCGCAGGTAGGAATATTAGCCTTAAGGGGTCCTTCTTCTTTAGTGTGGGCCATAAGTTTAGGGGTCTGGTGGCAAGCCTTCAGCTTAACCCGCGCGGGGCAAGGCTTAGCCACTACTATAGATAAGCTTTTTAGTTTAAATCAAAGGGAGGTCCTGGGAGGATGAAACGCCTGGTCTACCGCCTGCTCCCCACCATATTTTCTTTCTTGGCCTTGGCCGCCGCTGTAGGTGTTAAACCAACTTGTGCATTCTTCTGGTATCAGCCGGAAGTCCCCAAGGCCCTAAGGAAGTAACTTAAGTAAAGGGGTACCGGTTCGCCCCGCCCGGTACCCGAACCAAACAGAAAGTACGCGGGTGGTGACCGGAGGAGAGCTAAACGATGCGCCCATGGGAACATAAAAGAGCAACCGAGATCTCAGAATATGTTATAGTTACACATATTAGCTCTCTTTTAATCTTCCTAATGATTATTTTTAGTTTTTATAACCTACCCTTAGGCTCAGGCTTACCGGTGGCACTAGTATTCGCATTTGTCATTTCTGCCTTGGGAATAACAGTATATACCGCCCGCAAGATATTGCCCAAAATCCTACCCTTAGGGCCATCTAGATTAGATGAAATACTCCTTCTTCTGGTGGTCTTCCCGCTGACCTTCATTTTCTTATGGGTTAGCCATAACTTTTATGGCGCCAAGGTCCTCATCCTGGTCCCCGCTATAATCGCTGCCACCGCCTTTGGTAAGGCTATGGGGACCATCGGAGCCATCCTAGCCTCGGGATTGCTTTTCTTTCTGGATTACAGGCTCTACCTTCACTTTCCTCCGGAAGTGTTTCAAACCGATGTTATTGTGAGCTCTGTGATAATCTTGCTCTCCTGGCTTATGGGAGGATTGATGGAGGTAGAACGCCGGGCTCAAAAAGAATTGTTGCAGCTCGCCGATTACGACCAGCTCACCGGGCTTTATAACCACCGTTGCCTCCAAGAAAAGCTGGCCTTATCCTTAAAGGAAGCAGCGGAAAAAGGCCAGCCCCTTACGGTAGTGCTCCTCGACATAGATCAGTTTAAATACTATAACGCTGTCTATGGATACCAGAAGGGAGACGAAATTTTAGCTGCCATTGGTAAATTGCTCCTAGAGGAGCTACTCTCCCCTTTTTACGCGGCCCGTTATGCCAACGACGAGTTCGCCCTGGTCTTCCCTGGTAAGGAAAAAGAAAGGGCTTTAAAAATGCCCACAGAATTAAAAGAAAAGATCGCCCAGGCAGCTACTTTGTGCTTACTAGAAAGCCATCTGGAGCCCCCTTCCAAGCCTTTCGCTTTAACCATGGGTTCCGCCAGTTTCCCCGATGATGCCGACACAGCTTTACCCCTTATCCGGGCTGCCGAAAACGATCTGTTCAGGGCCAAATCTAGCCAAGGTAAGGCTCGCCTTTACCAGTCCATTTTAAGCGAGATCTGCGCCTTAAAAATTAAGGAAGCCTTCCCTACCTTGCAAACCTTAGTAGCCCTTATTAATACTAAGGACAGATATACCTACGGCCACTCGGAAAGGGTCATGTCTTATGCCCTGGCCCTCGCCGAAAAGTTAAATCTTCCCGAAGAAGATAAAGATGCTCTACGTTATGGCTCCTACCTTCACGACCTAGGAAAGATTGAAATCGAAAGCAATCTCCTTAATAAAAATGGACCCTTAAATGACAAAGAATGGGAGATTATGAAAACCCATCCTATATGGGGAAGTGAACTGGTTAAACCTTTAATATTTTTCCAAAAAATAGCACTTATACTTCGCTATCATCACGAAAACTATGATGGCTCCGGCTACCCGGACGGCCTAAAGGGAAAAGAAATTCCGTTATTGGCCCGCATCGTACGGCTAGCTGATAGCTTCGATGCTATGACCACTGATCGCCCTTACCGGAAAGGCCTTACCTTTGAACAAGCAAGTGAAGAGTTAAAACGACACGCTGGGGTATTCTACGACCCCGAGCTAGTGAAACCCTTCCTAGAAGCTGTAAAAGAAATTTACCAGGCTGAAAAAAGTTAAAAGGTCCGCTTTCTCTCCACTTCTACTCCGCTATAGGCTTCCCTAGCAAGATATTTCCTTAGCTTCGAAGTTCTCGTATCCTTACCCCATAAGCGAGCTCTTCCCCTTCCAAATTGTACAACATATCCCACAAGGCCTCTTGAAAGCTCCCCGGGCCTTGAGCAATTTTCCCCGCCTTCTCCGCTGCCAAGCCATAGTAGGCCAGGGCCGCAGCGCTAGCCACCACCCCGTCAGGTTCTACTGCTCGGAAAGCCGCAATAACAGTAGTAGCCGAACACCCGGTACCCGTAACCCTGCTCAACATTTGATGACCATTATCCACAGCCAGGAGGCGCTGGCCATCGCTTATGTAGTCTGTCGCCCCTGTTACAACTACTACTGTATTTAGCTTTTGCGCTACCTTAGGGGCCATCTCCGCCGGTTCAAGGGAAACCTCAGTAGCATCTACTCCTCTAGTACGGCCACCCAAGCCGCCTACAGAGGCTATCTCTGAAGAGTTACCCCTTAAAATATCTATACGCAGTTCTTGTACTATTTCTCGAGCGATCTCTGTCCGGTAGGGTGTGGCGCCTGCCCCTACAGGATCAAAAATTACAGGTATACCGGCTTTATTGGCTGTCTTACCGGCTAAGAGCATGGCCTCCACCAACACATCATCAGGAGTACCCATATTTAAGACTAGCGCCTGGGCCAAACCCACCATGTCCGCCACTTCCTTTAAGGAGTAGGCCATAACCGGTGCGGCCCCCATTGCCAAGGTAATGTTAGCTGTCAAGTTAGTGACCACTACATTTGTAATGTGATGGATTAAAGGGCGCTCCTCCTTAACCTTCTGTCTAATAGAAGCTACTCGTTTTCCCCAGTCCATTAAAGTCTCCTTCCTTAATTTATTAATATTTTCCAAGGGTGCTAGAGAGCGCAGGTTAGACCCACTTAAGCTAGCTATTTAGCTTCTACTGCAGGGCACGGTAGGCATTAACCCTTCCTACCGGGGTGTCAAACCCTGTAGTAGGATCTACAGCCCTTTCTATCCGCCACCTCACTTCTCCATTTTTCAAGTAGGGATACCGGGCCCATACTAGGGCTGCTGTACCAGCTACATGGGGGCTAGCCATGGAAGTTCCTGATAAATAGTCATACCCTAAGGCTATCCCATACTGGTGAATGTAATTATCATGGTTAGGGGTAGTGGAGAAAATATCCACACCCGGGGCAGCAATGTCTACCCAAGACCCATAGTTAGAGAAGAAGGCCCGGGTATCCTCTTGGTCCGTAGCCGCTACAGCCATACACTTGGGATAGGCTGCCGGGTAGAAGGGGGAAGAAGTATTATCATTGCCTGCTGCGGCTACTATTATAACCCCCTTGCTCCAGGCAAAATCCACAGCTCTCTCTAGGACTTTAGAAGGACGGGTGCCTCCTAGGCTTAAATTGATCACTTTGGCTCCGTTTTCTGCGGCCCAAAGGATACCCCGGGCCACCCAACTGTAAAAACCTTGTCCTTCGTCACCCAAAACTTTAACGTTAAAGAGAACAGTGCGATATCCTAGCCCAGCTACCCCTAGTGCATTATTGGTAACCGCTGAAGCTATGCCAGCCACATGGGTACCATGGCCGAATCTATCATCAACAGTACGGCTATTGCTAAAATTAACATTGGCAACCACCTGGCCAGCCAGGTCCTCATGGTCTTGGTCAATACCAGTGTCTAGGATAGCTATGGCTACTCCTTTGTCTCCAGTGCTCAGGTCCCAAGCTTCCGGGCCCTGGATCTGTGTCATACCCCATTGTTTCGCGAAGTAGGGATCATTAGGTATAAAAACAGCCCTGGCTATATAATCAGGTTCCGCAAACTCAACATGTGGGTTGCGGCTATAACTGGCTGCCTTCTCTGCTGCCTGGCCTTGAGGTACTTCTACTACTTGTACCCCCAATTCAGGGATAAATTCAACTACCCGCCCACCATTCTCCCTATGTACCTTGTCTATTTGGTCCTGGGGTACATTAGAAAAGAATTTAACCAGAACTCGGTCCCCAAAGGAAGCTTGATTTGGAGGCCTAGGCGGAAGGAAAGGTCGGGGAGCCGCCATGCCTTTAAAGGAGGGCCCCAGCCAATACAAGAACAAAAATATAATAACGCCTGCTCCCGTAAGTATTCTAATTAAACTTTTCTGCATTTTTGTCTACTCCTTTCTAGCAGAAGTCTACTTAAAATCTTATTCTCCCGGCCCCTTCAAGACCCTTAAGCATTATTCAAGGTTAAAGCTTTAAATCCATGGCTTAACCTTCCAAGGATAATTTTAACATATCTTTTTAAACCTTTTAAGCCCCCGCCAGTTTTCAAACTTACCCGAAGGGTTTTTAAAAAACATAAGGGTAACCCTAAGGTTTACGTCCTTCGGCAGTGCGGGTATTTTCGGTTACCCCCGCCACCCGCCTGAGGAGGAGATCCAGCTCAGCAGCAGTAACTCTAGGCGAGCCTACATTAATGCGTGGTAAATTTAAGGGATTACTATGGCGTGTAATTACTCCATACTGGGTGGTAAATATAAGCTTAAAACCCAGACGGGCTGCTATATCCCGGGCTTTACTGCTAGCCCGCCCGTAAGGCCAGGCCAAGGCATAAATTGTATGGCCTAGGTTATTCTCTAACTCCTGTTTGGCTTTTGTAAGATCTTGCAAAACCCGTTTCTCAAAGTCTTGGTCTGTCTCCCCCGCCAAAGGTCCCTCTAAAAAGGGACGCAGCACCCCATCCCTTCCCCGGCCAAAATGGTGTTGATTGTAAGTATGGGAATGGATGGCTATCCCTTGGCCTTCCATTTCCCTAGCTTCCAACCAACCAAAATGGTGTAAGTTGTTTATGGTCTTTCCCATATAAGCTCCTATCACAAAGACTACTGCCGGCATCTTACGATACCTTAGTTCAGGAAAAGCTACTTCGTAAACGCTACTGTAACCATCATCTATCGTTATAAGTACAGCGTTAGGGGGAAGGGGACGGCCTTCAAAAAAATTTAGTAAGTCCTCGAGTGTAATAACCCGATAACCTTTACTAGCCAAAAGCTCCAAATGGCTCACTAAACGCTCACGGGAAATGGTAACATCGCTCTCTGGGGAAGCAAAGTGATGATATATTAAGGCCACCACCTTATCCCTGTACAATATCGGACCTTCGGGGGTAGCTGGCCCTTGTCCATTAGTTTTCCCAGCCCTAGGAACTTCAGCAGGAATAATATTTTCAGGAACATTAGACGTTACTAAAGTAGAGGATACCAGATGGCTTCGGTACTCGGCCTTCGCGCGATTAACTTTGGAGTAACGAGCGGCTACGGCCCGATATTGGATGGCCAAAAGGAGAAAGGCTATAACACAAAATATTATGGCAGGATAGAATTTTTTCATAGACTTTCTCTTTCTCCTTATGAATTCAATTTTTTCTCAAGCGGACCGCATCGTAGACTTAGGGTAAAAAAAGAAAGGCCCTAATGTAGACTGTTGGCTATATTCTACCACGTTCTTAAAAAAGAGCCAAGATACAAAAAGCCCGGGTTATCCCTAAGTTCTGTTTTAAGCACCTGCCTGTTAAAACAAATTTCAAGCTTAAAAACGGTCAAGCTTTACGGCCCCGGAGATAAGGACTAAAAAACTATAGTTTGGATGCTGGAAATAAGAAGGAACTGCAGATTCCGTTAGCGAAATAACATTAAAGTAGACCTGGAAATAGCGAAAGGGGGATGGAGATGGGAGATGCTATCTTCGTACAAAAATCAGGGTTATTAGGGGTAGGAATAGTAGCTAGATGCGGTGTTTTAACCCCTAATCAGCTTTCCGGGCTTGCACGGTTGGCCCAGGAGCTAGATTGTAAAGCCTGTAAACTCACTACCCGACAGACCTTAATTTTCCTCCTACCAGAAGATAAGCTCGAGGCATTAAGAGCGGGAGTAGAAGCTTTAGGGCTCCGGATAGGCGTATTCGGGGAGATCGTCCGCAATGTAAAAGCCTGTGCAGGAAGCAGTGAATTATGCCAGCGGTCACTGGCGGATGTGTATGAACTAGCAGGAAGACTACAAGATAGATTTATGAACCGGCCAGTGCCTAATGATTTTAAGATCTCCGTGGCTGGTTGCCACCGGGGTTGTACGGAACCCTTCTGTGCCGACTATGGGGTGGTTGCTACTGGGGAAGACCGTTATAACGTATATTTAGGGGGGCGCGGGGCGAGCAAGAAGCCTGTACATGCCGCCCTGCTAGCAGAAGGTATAAACTCCGAAGGAGTTATTGCCCTCTTAGATTACATATTGGAACGGTATACCGCTTTGGCCCAGCCTAAGGAAAGGTTATGCCATACCATAAGCCGGGTAGGCTGGGAAGCCTTCCAGCCTCCAGAGGAATTATTAAGGAAGTTCCGCCAGGAAGAAGAAAGGGATTTCCTCAATTTCTTGGCTCAAGTATCCATGGGGGAGAAGATAAACAATGTCGGCTAGGGATATAAATGCATCCATCTTACGCCAGGCTGTGGATAAATGCTGTAAGACAATCGAGGAGTGCGGTACCTGTGAAAAAGCTACCTGCCTCATCGGTTTTGCCCAAACTGTCTTAGATTATGCCCGGACTAAAAATACTACCCGTGTGCCCCAAGGCCACAAATTCATCCCAGAAAACGATCTTCGGGTTTACTATGAGGATGAACTCCTAGAGGCCATAAGCGAAGTTCTCCTCCAATGCCAGAGCTGCCAGG
The DNA here is from genome assembly GCF_900176005.1 of Thermanaeromonas toyohensis ToBE. Taxonomy (NCBI): domain Bacteria; kingdom Bacillati; phylum Bacillota; class Clostridia; order Neomoorellales; family Neomoorellaceae; genus Thermanaeromonas; species Thermanaeromonas toyohensis. The sequence continues at coordinate 3,228,482 of NZ_LT838272.1, forward strand.
ATAACCATGAGGAAGATTGTGTAATAAATATAGCCCGCCGGTGCTTGGAAAGAGCCCTTTTAGGTGAATATGTAGATTTTAGCGGGAGTATTACCGCCTACCTCGTTAGAATAGCTAAGTTATACCCAGGGATAGGGCAAAAGCTAATAAACCTTTACCAGGAAAAGAAAAAGGCTCCTACCACCTTAAAATAAGTAAGTTAGTTAACTTTCCAGGGGCAGGCTGGTAACCGGTTGCTGGGAGATGGCTACTTGGGCGAAAGAAGTAACCCTTAGAGCTTGTAGAGGCTTAAGGGGTAAGTTATAAGCCTAAAAGAGTCTACAAACTAAAAGGGCTTACTTTATTTTTACTTTATTTATAGAGATAATTATTGTGGAAGCACAAATTATAAGGATAAAAGAAGGTAAGAGAGAATTAACTGGCCGGCTCAGGAGCTAAGTCCACGAATTTAGTAAACTCAGGCAAAAAGGCCATCTCCACCGTACCGACAGGCCCATTTCTATGTTTAGCCACTATTACTTCAGCAATCCCTTTTTTATCGGTATCGGGATCGTAATACTGGGGACGGTAAAGGAAAATAATTACATCGGCATCAGCCTCAATAGCCCCGCTTTCCAGGAGGTCAGCCATAACCGGCCGCTTATCCTGCCTTTGTTCTACTCCTCGGTTAAGCTGGGAGAGGACCAAAACAGGTACGTTTAGCTCTCTAGCTAAGGCTTTGAGGGCGCGTGAGATTAAGGCTATCTCCTGCTGGCGGTTGTCCACACGCCGGTGGGCCTGCATAAGCTGGAGGTAGTCGATGACCACTAGCCCTAGACCGCATTCAGCTTGTAACCGGCGAGCTTTAGCTCTTACTTCCATGACAGTTATGGCTGGGGTATCATCTATGTAGATAGGAGCCTCAGCTAAGAGGCTAGCCGCACTAACTAGCCGGGCCCAATCATCTTCTTTAAGAAATCCTGTGCGCAGCCGGTGTTGTTCTACCATGGCTTCGGCCGCCAGCATCCGTTGAACCACTTGGTCCCGGGACATTTCGAGGCTGAAGATAGCCACTGGTACTTTCCTTTTTAAGGCCACATTTTGGGCTATATTTAAACAAAAGGAAGTTTTACCCATACCAGGCCGGGCAGCACATATTATGAGGTCTGAAGGTTGGAGGCCAGAAAGAAGCCGGTCTAAGTCGTGGAAAGTAGGCAGGCCTGTAACTTCTCCCTTGTGGGTGGCTACCCGCTCCAGTTGCTGAAAAGTGTTTACCAGAACTTCCCTTATGCTCACAAAACCCTCCCGGTAACGGCCCCCTGCTACTTGTAAAATGAGCCTCTCCGCCTCATCTATTATTTCCGCCACATCGCCATCCTCATCATAGGCCCTTTCCGCTACCCTATGCGCAACCTGGATGAGCTGGCGCAGGGCAGCCTTCTGGGCCACAATACGGGCATAATAACCCGCATTGGCCACACTGGGAACTACTGTAGTCAAGGTAGTGAGGTAAGAAGCTCCCCCTACAGCCTCTAGCTCACCCCGGCGTCGCAGCTCTTCTGTAACCATAAGGAGATCTATAGCTTCCCCCCGGGCCTCCAGGTCCAAAATAGCGCGGTAGATGAGCCGGTGGGCCTCACGATAGAAATCTTCCACCCGCAAGATTTCAGCGACCTGTAAAAAGGCATCCCGGTCTAATAATATAGCCCCTAGAACGGATTGTTCAGCCTCCAGGCTATGGGGCGGCAGCCTCTCTAAAAGTTCCTTCAATCAGCTTCACCCCTTTTTACTTTTGGGGTAGCAGCAAAAATTACTCCAATAAATGTTCTAAGGCTTCGGCCACGGTAGCGACAGGTATAACCTCTATACCCGGCAATTCCTGGGGCACTTCTGCTGCATTGGCTTGGGGAAGGATAACGCAGCGCATCCCGGCTTGCCGGGCGCCATAAATTTTTTCCACAATACCGCCTACAGGTTTAACTTTACCTTGAATGGAAATCTCGCCGGTCACGGCCACATCCTGTTTCACCGGGCGTCTTTGTACAGCACTTATAATAGCTGCAAGAATAGCCAGGCCTGCGGAAGGCCCGTCTATATTGGCTCCGCCTACCACGTTTACATGCACATCATAATCGCTAAGGTCTTGCCCAGTGAGGAGGCGAAAAACAGCTACAGCATTGAAAACAGAATCCCGCGCCATGCTACCTGCCGTTTCGTTGAAACGAAGGTTCCCCTTTCCAGGTTCCCGGGCCGGAAAGGCAATAGCTTCTACTTCTAAGATCGAGCCTACAAACCCTGCTACAGCCAAGCCGAAGACCCGGCCTACCTCCGGTTGTTCCTGGGCCCGGGCAGTAACCAGAGGGGCCAAGCGCGCTGCTCTTACCACTTCTAAAACGTGATCCACAGTAATTACCTTGCGTCGGCGTCCTTTCTTTTTGTATTGTTGGTATAAGGCCAGCCCATAGGCATCGGCCAGGATGTTCACCGCCTTACGGCCTTCTAAAGTATATTCGGCGATAAGTGAGGGAACAGCCGGCTCAAGCTTTACCCCTAATCTCTCTGCCGCTTGCCGGACTATGGTTTCGATCTGGAGAGGAGTAAGGGGCTCAAAAAAGACTTCGGCGCAGCGCGAACGCAAAGCGGGGTTAAGTTCCTCCGGGTCACAGGTAGTGGCCCCTATAAGAATAAAATCTGCCGGGGCTCCTTCTTCAAAAAGCTTCTTTATATACTGCGGGACGTTTTCATCCGTAGGATCATAATACGAGGAATCGAATTTAACCCGTTTATCCTCCAACACCTTAAGAAGCTTATTCAGAAGCAAGGGATCCATTTCCCCGATCTCGTCGATAAACAATACCCCTCCGTGGGCCTCCGTAACCAAGCCCAGCTTGGGTTCAGGCACCCCGCTTTCAGCTAGGTCCCTACGGGCTCCTTGGTAAATGGGATCATGAACCGAGCCCAACAAAGGGTTGGTGACCTCCCGCGGATCCCAGCGCAAAGTGGCCCCATTCACCTCTACAAAAGGCGCGTCTGGTCTGAAGGGGGAAGTACTGATCTTTTTAGCCTCCTCCAGGGCCAGCCGAGCAGCTGTGGTCTTACCTACTCCTGGTGGTCCATATATTAAAATGTGTTGGGGATAAGGAGAAACCAGCTTAGCCAGAAGAGCCTGGATAGCTTTCTCCTGGCCTACGATTTGGTCCAGGCTCTGGGGCCGTAGGACTTCCATGGCTGAACGGGCTAGCTTCACGTGCTCCATTTTTTCTAACGTGGCTAGCTTTTTTAACGTATAAGGGTTCTCCGGTCCCCCATTTTCCTTAAGGATCTGGCGGCGTATCTCCTGAAGGTACTCCTCATGCCGCTCCTGCATTTTTTCGGCTACCCGGCGTTCCAGATTGTCCTCCACCGAACGCCGGGCAATAAAATCAGCCAGTTCCTCCTGGATATCCTGTAAGATCTCGGGTATAGCTTCTAAGGGTGGCACTGTATCTATAGTAGGATCCTCATAGACCAGCTTCTGGAGGGCCAGGACCCGCTCCGGAAGCTTATCGGATTGCAGGAGTTCTAGCGCTTCTAGCTTGCTCGCCTTTAAAACCACCTTATCTGTTCCAAAAATATCACAAAGAATCCCGTACAGGGCGCTGACCTGTCGGGAAAGGAAATCGTACTCTCCATGGAAAAGCGTTCTAGCTTTAACCTTCTTAGACATTCCCTTAACCCCTCTCTGTAACCACCTCAACCGTTATCCTGGCCTGCACTTCGGGATGCAGGCGCAAGATTACGGGATAGGAGCCCAACAACTTAAGGGGCTCCTCTAGTTCAATTTTACGTCGGTCTATGGAAATATGAAAGGTGTTTTCTATTGCCTGGGCTATTTCTTTATTGGTAACTGAACCAAAAAGTTTTCCTCCTTCACCCGCTCGGGCAACTACAGTTATCGTAGAACCCTCTAAAATCCGCGCAAGCCTCCTAGCTTCTTCTAGCTCTTTTTGCTTTTTCTTGGCCTCCCTATCTTTCTCCCGGTGCAGTTCCTCAAGCCGCTCCTCGGTAGCGGTTACCGCTAGTTTTCGGGGCAAAAGATAATTTCTAGCATAGCCATCTGCCACTTCCACTACGCTACCGCGCTTACCCAGCTTGGGAACATCTTCTAGGAGAATAACCTTCATGAAAGTTTTAGCCCTCCCTTTAATTAAGATTATTAGCTGCCGGTGGGCTGCCGTCGCCAGCCTAGCAAGGTATCCATTAAACCCAAACCCATAAGTAGTAAAAGGCCTAAGGGCAGGTTAAGCAAAAGAAAAAGGAATACCATAAATTTTAAAGCTCCTGCCCAGGGAAAACGGTGGACCCAAAAGGCTACCACCGCCAGCCCATTTCCCGCCAGTAAAGGAAAATAAAGATATAGTATGTTCATCCCCGCAATTTTTAAAGTTGTTAGCTGCCAGTAGTCTCCAGCTAGCCATAGGGCTAAACCGGCAATGAAGCCCCATATAGCGTACCAGGGGAGTTGCCAGTACCGAAAAGGAGGAAGGGTTCTCGTCCTTAAATTTAGCCGCCGCAGTATAGCCTCAGCAACCAAGTAATTAATTAAGGCTAAAAGAAGGGAAACCATAACCAGCATACCAGGTATTAAGAGCCTAAGGTAAGTTACAGTAACCTCTAAGGAACGGCGCAGGTCCTCCAGCGTGTTCCCCTGCTGCAAAAACCTTTCGAGTAAACCGGAACGCCGGTAAAAATCTAAGATATGCTCGGGCATATACTGTAGGTCCTTTAAAAACTGAAGGGAAGACCATCCTAAAATTTGGGAGGAAAGAAGTAAGGTAAGGAGCAGGGAAAAAAGGACCATAAGGCTACCCGCTATAACCATGGGCCCTGGCGAAGCTTCCCTTTTAAACAAGTAGCCGTAAAGCAGGCCCAACCCGGCAAACTGAACGAGCAAAAAAAGGGCTGTCAACAATCCGCTGAAAATGCTCACTAAAATACCGGCTACTAAAGTAGCCAATACCCCGGTACGCAGGTCCTGGCGCACCACTAGCACTACTATAGGAACCATCCATAGGACGTTAGTCACTACCTGTAAGGGTGGTAGCAAAATACCTAATAAAGCCAGGACTGCTGCTAAAGCAGCCACTAAAGCCCCCTCAGCTAAAGGGGCCAGAGCACTGCGTTCGCCCAAAGATTAAACATCCTCCCTTTTAAGGCTTATTATAATGGCCAGGGATATAAAGGAAAGAGGGAGCAGCTTAAAGTATAGCCCCCTCCATCCACTCTAGTTCTTCATCCCTTCACATTATAACAAATATCTTCCGGGACGTTATTCCACTGTAAAGGGCAACAAAGCCATGATCCGAGCCTTTTTTATGGCTCGAGTAAGCTGTCGTTGATGCCGAGCACAATTTCCAGTAATCCGGCGAGGTATTATCTTGCCCCGTTCGGTAATGTATTTGCGCAGCCTATTCACATCCTTATAATCCACCTGCTCAATCTTATCCATGCAAAAGCTACAGATACGTTTCCGGCCACGCTTGCGGTCGCGTGCCAAGTTCCCTCACACTCCTTTAAGCTTAACTTTAAAAGGGGAGGTCATCTTCTCCCAACTCTACCTCCGTCCCTAGATCACTTAAGTCAGGGAAATCGCCTATTTCTTCTACACCTGTGCTCGCTGCCCTATCTTTAGGCCAGTCTAGGAAACGGACATCATCAGCTACTACTTCCGTAACCTGCCGCCTCTGGCCATCGGATGTCTCATAAGTACGCACCTGGAGGCGCCCCTCTACAGCCACCAGACGTCCTTTGCCAAGATGGCTAGCACAGGTTTCAGCCAGCCTACGCCATAAGCTTATCCGGATAAAATCCGTTTCTCGCTCACCCTGCTGATTTACGTAGGGGCGGTCTACAGCTAAAGTAAAATTAGCTACTGCCACCCCATTGGGCGTATAGCGCAATTCCGGGTCCCGTACCAAGCGACCAATAAGGATCACCCGGTTTAACATGGCCCTCCCCCACCTTCGGCCAACTTTTTAAATACCTTTTATTCTAAAAAGAACGTTAGCTGGCTTTTTCCTCCAGGCGAGCAATAAGGTAACGGATAACTTCATCGGTGATTTTGAATACACGCTCTAGTTCTTGAGCTATAGCTGGCGTACCCCTAAATTGCATAAGGACATAATAGCCCTCCCGGTATTTCCGCACCTCATAGGCCAGCCGCTTCTTACCCCATTTATCTACCTGGATGATCTCGCCGCCGTTCTTTTCTACCAAATTGGTAAACTTGTTTACCACTGCTTCAATCTGCTCAGCCTCCAGGTCGGGCCTTATAATGTAAAGGGCTTCATAGCTGCGCACATTCTACACCTCCTCCCTATGGACTAAGCGGCCCCACCCTTAAATAGTGGAGCAGGGAAGCATTTTCCGGTGTATTATAGCATACCAGGCCAGCCTAAGCAAGGGCTAAAAAATTTCAAGCCAGTTTTAGCCCCGTTCTAAAGTACGGGTCAACTCATTGATGGCAGCAGTTAAAGTATCAAGCTTCTTTTCAAAGCGAATTAAAAGATAGAAGGCTATAACCATGGGAAATCCATAATTCCCCACATAAGTCCAAAGGTCTTCCACAACGGTTCTCCCCTTCCGTAGAAATTAAACTACAAGCGGAGGGCTCCTCCGCTCCCTTGTCTAATTATTGCTGGGGAGCGTGGAGAGAAACCCTCCGTCTTAAACCATTTCCCTCTTTAAACCATAAAAAATCCCTTAGCCCTTATAGCAGGCCCCTGCGAGAAGGAAAGCCCTATCAAGTTTAAAGTTCTAGGACTAAAATTTTCTAGACTGTAATAAGATCCGTGATCTCTCGGCTCACCACTCGAGCTCCCGCAATGGCTACCAAGTCTCCCCCGCTGGAGGTGAAGATATTGCGGCTAAGGATAAATTCCATGGTAGCCTGCACCTCGCCTGAGGTGAGGTCAGCCCGGGGATCCTGTACCGTCAAGGTTATTCGCCGGCCGGATGCATTCTGGAAGATGAGCTCCAGCCGCTTAGAAAGCATTATGTTCTCCTCCTTTAGTTTCCCTTATTTTTCTGTACTGTTCTTTTCTTCTCCTCTTTTAAGCGCCAGAACTTAGGTTGTTTTCGTTTACCCTGGTGATGGTTGCTACCGGGTGTACCTGAAGCCGGGCTAAGGCCTGGGCTACATCGAAAATATCTTGATCTGAAGCCCCTGGTTTCACCCGGTTATAGGTACGTGCCCGATAGATGGGCTCCCCGCCGTCACCCGTACCTACCTGTAGGGTGAGGCGTAAGGAGCACTCTACAGGTGTGACTACTACTGCCATGACCGCTCACCTCCTTCTGCCTTCCAAGTTTAGCAATCACCACCCTTTTCCAACAAAAAAAGCCCCTTGGAAAAAACAAAAAAGGGAGATAGTAAATCTCCCTTTTTAAGATCTTATTCCATAAAATTATCCTGAGGATACGTAGACTAAACTAAAGTATAATCCCCTACGGAAAGGAGCATAAACCTTAACCTCGCCCGCCAGGCTGTTCTACAACTTTTTTAAGGCTTTTCTCTAATTTAGAGCGCGGAATAAGGATAAGGCGGCCACATCCTAAGCACTTAAGCCTAAAATCCATACCGGTACGCAAAATCTCCCAGCGATTACTGCCGCACGGGTGCATCTTGCGCAATTCTACAATATCGCCTAAATGTAACTCCATTATTAACCCGCCTCTCTCCTAAAAAGCAATCCAGCTTTACCTGTTAAGGCTACTTAGGTACCTTCTAAGGCTTTTAGGGCAACCTTGGCCGAAGTGCGTACCTGCCAAGAAGAGTCTTCCACAGCCCTTTTTAGATAGGGCAAGGCTCTTAAGTACTTTAAGCGGCCTAAAGTATAGGCTGCAGCTGCCCGCACCTTGGGGTCTTCGTCAGTCAAAACACGTAGAAGCTCCTCTCCCGCTTCCTCAAGGCCTGCCTCACCCAGGGCTCGGGCCGCCGCCACCCGAATAGCAGCCTTATGGTTTTTAAGCCCCCAGGTAAGATAGGGCAAAACCTGGGGTCCCCCAATGGAACCCAGGATCTCTAAGATGCGGGCAACAATCTCTGCAGGAACTTTCTCTAAAAGAGAGGCAAGATACGGTATACTCGCCTCTCCAAAGGCCACCAACACCTGGGCCACGCGGGCAGGAGGGATCTTCCCCTGAGGTTCAGCCAAGGCTAGCGCCAAAGGCTCTAGACAACGTGGGTCGCGCAAGTAGACTAGACCCGCGGCAGCAGCCATTTGTACGGCCTCGTCCCGGTCGGCCAGGGCGGAAAGCAAAAGCCCCAGCGCCCGGCTTTGGCCTAAGATACCAAGGAGCTCAGAAACTGAAGCCCTCGCCTCACTAGAACCTGCCTTTAATAGACCTAGCCACTCCTCCACCAGACCTTCTTCCTTAAACCATACTTTAAGGTTTGCTTGGAGCGAGGAACAAAGGCTAGGCCAGCAGGCCAAAATAAGTTCTGCTGCCTTCTCCGGCTTCAAGCGTCGCAGAAGCCGCTTCAACTTAGGTGATAGTCGCCGGGCCTGGGAGAGCTCTCTCTTTAATCTTTCTGGGTCAATATCCTTCTTAACCCACCAGCCGAGCAAAGATTATCCCTTTCTCCTTCTTAAAGGGTTATGACCTTCTCGGCAGCTAGCAGATGTTCCATGATAGTGTACATATTAGTTATGCTACCTACGCAAAGCTTCTCTTTAAGCTGATAGTAATCAAGGCAGGTACCACAGGATAGTATCTCTACCCCCCGCTGTTCCAGGCTAAGAAGGCTGGCCAGGGCCGGTGAACCTTCACAACAAAGCTTTACCCCGCTATTGATGAACAAAAGGCGCCGGGGGATGACTTCGCCCTCGGCTAAAGTTTGGAGAAAGTTGCGCATTAACAATTCGCCCAGTTCTTGCGACCCCCGTCCTAAGGAGTCGGCGGTGATTAAGATGACCTGGCCCGGGTGAAGGCTAAGCTGGGTGGCGGGTACCCCTTCCTTGCGGATATGGATGTAGTAGTCGGTGCCCCTTTGTTCTACCTCCACAGCGCAGTCTAAACTTCGGGCCAGCTTTACTACATTATCCCGCGCTACTTCATTATCTACTATAGTAACCACTTCCCCGCCATCCTTTAAAGCCTCGAGGGCCTTCTTCGTATTAATTACTGGCTGCGGGCAAGCGAGTCCACGGGCATCCACAGTAGTTTCCAAATCCATCCCGCCTTTCATGGGAACTAGAATCCGCTTTAATACTTCGACACGTAGGCCTTTTTACCTCCTCTTTAAAGCAAAATCTAGGGCTTTAGCTCCGCAAGAAGGCTCCATAAGCCCGGTAGGCCATGAAAATATCCACTTTGCTGGCTATCTCTAAGGGAGCGTGCATAGAAAGGAGGGGTGGGCCACAATCGGCCACCTCGGGTCCGAAATAGGCTAAATATTTAGCGATGGTGCCACCGCCACCTTGATCTACTTTGCCTAATTCACCGCTCTGCCAGATCACACCAGCGTTATGGAATATGGCCCGCAATTCAGCCATAAACTCGGCGCTAGCGTCGTTAGCCTCATATTTGCCCCGGTAGCCGGTATATTTATTGAGCACTACTCCGCGACCCAACAGGGAAGCATTATGCTTATCAAAAACCCCCTCATAAGTAGGATCCAAACCTGCCGTCACATCAGCAGAGAGGGCTTTAGAGGAAGCCATAATGCGTCCCACAGTCAAAATATCAACCTGGCCAGCCCGAGCAGCCAGCTCCGTAACCACCTGCTCCAAGAGGCGAGACTGGGCCCCAGTATTACCGGTACTCCCGATCTCTTCTTTGTCTACCCATAATACAATGGCAGTATGCTGGGGATGCTCTATCTCCAGCAGGGCCTGAAGGGCAGTGTAAGCGCATACGCGGTCATCCTGACCATACCCGCCCACCATGCTGCGGTCCAACCCTAGGTCGCGGGCCGGTCCAGCTGGCACTAGCTCTAGTTCAGCTACGATAAAATCCTCCTCTACCAGGCCAAAGCGTTCGTGGAGGATCTTTAGGATATTTAGACGAACTTTCTCTTTTATATCCTCGCCGGGGTAAGGGATGTTGCCCACCACCAGGTTCAGGTCGTCTCCAGTTACGGCTTCTTCCATGTTTTTCTTCATTTGCTCTTTGGCCAGATGGGGGAGCAGATCGCTTATGCTAAATATGGGATCGGACGGGTCTTCCCCGATCACAATTTCCCGCCGGGTACCATCCCTTAAAATGGCTACCCCGTGCAAGGCTAAAGGAAGGGCCATCCATTGATATTTTTTGATGCCACCATAATAATGGGTTTTAAGAAGGGCTAACCCCCCACTCTCGTACAAAGGCAGCGGTTTTAAATCCAGGCGGGGAGAATCAATATGGGCACCCACCAGGCGTAAACCCCGGTCTAAAGGAGCCTCCCCGGCCACACCCAACACCAAAACCTTTTGCCTCCATTCCCAGAAAAATTTAGTTCCTGGCGCAAGCCCCTGACCAGGGGAAAGGCTATTTAGAGCTACAAATCCCTTTTCCCTTGCTAAACTTAAAGCCAACCGTACAGCTTCCCTTTCTGTCTTAGCTTGGGTTAAAAAGCTTTTATATCCCTCACAAAAGTTAAATACAGCCTCCACTTCTCCTGGCGCTAATCTCTCCCAGGCGCTCTTTTCGGGGAGGCCAAGCTCTGCCTTTAGTTTCTTGGCATCTTCTGTCATATCTTTTCCCTCCTTAAAAGTTAAATTTTAACTTTTCTGGGCTCCCCATATTAAATTCTCTCAAAGTCTCACCTATAATCTCGCACCTTCCTTAGATGTTGACTAATCCCCTTAGCCAGGAAAAAAGATCAAGAAGAGGGGGAGTAAGGCGGGAAGCCGATAGTTCCCGGGCTACGGGCAAAAGGAACGGAAACTTCAGAAACCATCCTTTCTCTATCCCTAATTCTAGGATACCTAAAACCAAGGAAAGATATATGGCCTGACTCGCTAAACCTAAGGCTAGTCCTAGCAACCGGCAAGACAGGCCCCAAGGTGCCCATCCCCAGCTATGAGTTAGCCAAAGGCTCAAGCGCCTTAGAATCCAAAGGGAAATATAAAAAAGCACAACCATGGCCAATACCTTAAGCAGCCCTAAAGCCAACTGGCGAGCTAAAGCTTCTCCCAAAGTAACTGGTCTACCCCCATTCTGTTGAATGGCTTCCCATAGGCCGGCCTTAAAAGAAGGCGGCAAGGGCCAACCGGAAAGCCAAGCATCCACCTGTTTTATAACTGGTACGCTCAATTCTTGGTCGAGGATAAAGCGCGGCAAAGGCAAGTAAGGGGCCAGCCAACTGGCCATTTTACCAGAAATTTTCCAGCTATCATCGGCCCAGCGGATGAGGGGCCCCGCTAGGTTTAAGGATATAAAAACACCTACCAGGTACCCCACCAGTCCAGTTGCGAGCTTAGCAAAGCCGCGGCGGTATCCTTGAAAACCTGCCCAACCTAAGCTTAAGATAAGAAAGAGATCTGCATAATTCACCGGTAAGAATGCTCCTCCCCAGGGAAAAGACCTTCCCGCACCTCTTTAGCAATACTCCTCCAAGGCCCTAACGATCTCCCGGCCTATCTTTAGATTCCTTTAAGCTCCAGGCAAGGTTATCTTCCCACGGGCCATTCCAAACTTTCCCCTTTCTTAGAGAGTCCTAGGAGTAATTATAACAAGAAAATCCCCGCTCCGGGGATTTTCTTGGTTCTTCCACCTGTTCGGGGATCTCCGGCGGCGCGGTCCGGGGATGGGGGGTAGTAGCTGGTTGCGGTGTTTCCCCCGGCCATTCCGGGGAATCAATACGATTATACAGGGTACCCACCTCCTTAGAGCCGTCCTAGGCGCCTTCCCAAACTAAGGTGCCTTTCCAACTAAAATATCCCCTTGTGTAAAAGAAGCTATACCCCTCCTTGACCCTTAAGAGTCCAGTAATTGCTTACATAGGCTAGGGAGAGCATATAGCCATACGGCTAAAAAGTCCGGTTCCTTACCTTTGAAGGTCTCCCTTTAACGCAGGTATTCTACCAAATAGACTAATAAAGCAGCTATACCCCCCGCCATAAGGGGGCCTACTGGTATCCCCCCAAAAAAGGCCACACCAATGATAGACCCGATGATCATACCGACCATCATATGGGGGTACCGCTTAAGGAGCTCTAATCCCTGATAATTAAGCAAGGTAGCCAAAAGCCCACTTAAGATGGCTATAAGACCGGTGGTACTGGTAAAGGAACGCAGAATCTCCACCGGCGCCACCCGTCCATAGGTGAAGGGGATGAGAACCGAAACAACTAAAAAGATAAGCCCCACCTCTAGCGCCCGGCGCTCTAGTAAAGGGAAAAAACGCTCTAGACTAGCAAACTCCAAAAGTAAGAGGGCAGCCGCTGCTGCCGCAATAATGTTAGAGCGCCCCAAAATACCTAAAAGCATAATGAGGAGCAGGAGGAGGGTGGAAGTGTTCATAAGGAAATCCCCTTGCGGCCAGGCTTCCTAGGCAATTATATGCCCCTTCCCCTCCCAAATAGTCCCCGCCGGGCTGCCACCAGAAGAGGTATCCGAAATATACTTCCCAAGGTAAGAGGACTTTTTAGAGTTAATCCCCCGCCGAATATTTTTTTACTAGGCCGCCATTATAGACAGGAACTACCTTTAAAATGCCTACTTGGGAGCTGTATTCTAAATCGGGCCCAAAACCCAATTCCAGGAGTTGAGCTCCGTGCAGGCTCTGCTTCAGTACCTTAAGGATGTCCGTCCTGACAGTACGATAAAACTCCCTAGCAGCTAGGGCGCCATCCCTCAATATGTAATTCCCCTTCTTTTCTAGCTCGCTTACAAGTAGACCTGCTGTCAAAAAATCCTCCAAGGAAAAGCGATCCCGGGTTCCCGCGCATAGAATTGTTATATCCCCTCCACCCATCCCGACCACCGCTTCCGCAACTGCTGGAGCATTTATCAAGGCAGCCAGAAGCACCAGGCGAGCTGGGGTCGCCTTCCGGATGGCCCGGGTACCGTTGGTAGTAGTCATGATGATCCTCTTCCCCTGTACTATTTCTGGCGTATACTCCAGGGGAGAATTTCCCAGATCAAAGCCCGGGATTTTTACCGCCCCTCGCTCGCCACCTAAAAGAACCCGTTCATCCCCTAACCGTTCCCTCATTTCGATGGCCTCTTCAGGGGTAATAACGGGTATAATCTCCAGGCAACCCGCATCCAGGGCGGCAGCGATGGTGGTGGTAGCCCTTAAGGTATCCACTACGAGGACAACTTTTCCGTTTAAGCCTTCATCAGTAGCGCTCGTAATGGTGGGAAATACATCTATTTCCAACCCTAACCCCTCCAACCTCGGCTCCTGTAAACTAGAATGGTACTTTGTAATAGTTTAGGGCCTGAGCGAAGATATTCTCCGCCCCGGCCCTGATTCCTCCTCACATACTAAGAAATTGCAGATTTTAAAGTAGCCCTTAAAGTATCGCCACGTAAGCCTACCCGTAAGGCCTCCAGAGCCAAAACATCCTGGGGTTGTACATTACCTAAGTTTACATTGGGACCAAAACGCAAGATAAGCTCCTGTTGTTGGTGCTTTTGAGGTGCTTCCCAAATTATGTCCTCCAGCCGTTCTATTCTGCCAGCCAAAAATTCCAGTTCCTCCTCCTTAAGGGCCCCGCGGCTATCAAAGATAACTACCCCCTGGCCTGATTCCCGGCCTTCTACAATAACCTTATAGGCTCCATCCTCTAAATCCCGCCGGATCTGGGCCAGGATAACTGTATTCTCCAGGCTATCCCGAGGATCCTTTTTGCCCACCTCGCTTAAAACCCCTAAGCCCAGTTCTCGTGCCCGGCGAATAGCATAAGTTCTCATTTCTTGGCTTAAAGGTATAGTCCCATCAGAAACTTCAATAAAAGTATAGCCCAATTCTTTAGCCGTCTGCAAGTAAAGTTCTAGCTTCCCTTGCCAGCAAGCTACTTCCAAGAAAGTACCCCCAGGGAAAATATCTATACCGAAGGAGCGTACCAAGCGGATCTTCTCCCGTAACAACTCTGCCGGGTAAAATAGGGAGGTGCCGAAACCAAGCTTTAAAAAATCAATATAGGGTGCGGCCACCTTTAAAAGGTCATGCAGTTGAGCCAAACCTAGCCCTTTATCAATGACCATGGTTAATCCCTGATCCCGGGGTTTTTGCTGGCGGCCTGGTAAAGGAAACTCTAAAATGCCGTGCCAGCCACCGCAAGGCAAATCCTTCTCTATCACTTCTACTTTCGCCTCCTCGTGAAGCAAAGTTCTAAAACTTAACTTCCTGTTTACTTTATTCTATAGGCTTCCCCGAGGAGACAATCTAACGGTGTAACCCGTAAAAAATAAGGCCCACCCCAGCCAAAATAATAAAAAATTTACCTGGTGCTATCTTCCCCGCCAAACCCCACAAGCCTAGGGCTGTAACAACTATCATTATAGTAGGGCCTACAAGGGCTAAAACAGCATTTATTTTTAAAGCTGTATCTACCCGGTTAAACTTAAGCATAAGATAGGCAGCCGTCATTTCTACCAGGCTAGAAAAAAAGCGTAAGCCTGCCATGCCCAACACGTATTTATCGAGAAAAAAGAAAAACATGGTAGTCCCTCCCGTAAATCTTGTATGCCGGGTCGGGACAAAATAGAAGCAGGACTTAAAAAAGGGGTGATACAGCTTTGCAATCTTCCATGCGGCTTCCCTTTGCCCTCCTGTGCACTGTTCCCTTTATTATGGTGCTGGGAAATTCTATGCTCGTTCCCCTGCTACCTAAGATGAAGGAAGTTATGTCTGTAAGCCTCTTCCAAGTAAGCCTTTTCATTACCGCCTTTTCCCTTCCAGCCGGGATCACCATCCCTTTCGCTGGCTTTCTATCCGACCGCTTCGGCCGCAAAATAATTATGGCCCCCGCTCTTATCCTTTACGGTACTGGGGGGCTCCTGGCTGGAACGGCAGCCCTCCTAACGGCGCGACCTTATTACCTTATCCTAGGTAGCCGCATCCTTCAGGGTATAGGCGCCGGAGGAACTTATCAGCTAGCCATGGCCCTGGTAGGCGATATATTCCAGAGCAACGAACGGGCCAAAGCCTTAGGATTGCTGGAAGCTTCCAATGGGCTGGGTAAAGTTATAAGCCCTATCGCTGGGGCGCTCCTAGGATTAATAGCTTGGTTTGCGCCTTTCTTCGCTTACGGTTTCTTAGCCATTCCTATAGGGCTAGCCATATGGTTGATAGTACGCGAACCCAAGCAGGGCATAGGCCAGCACCGCACTATAGAGAGCTATTTCGGAAGTCTTAAGCAAATATTTAAGGAGAAAGGGGCTGGCTTGCTAGCTTGCTTTCTTGCTGGTATGACTGTACTTTTTCTTTTGTTTGGTATTTTAAGCCTTGTAGCTGATAATCTGGAGGCAAAGGGCTGGGAAGGGCTTCAAATAGGGTTGCTCCTCGCCCTTCCCGTAGGTTCCATGGCCTTGACTTCCTATCTCTGCGGTAGTTACTTACAAAAAAAGAATGCCCAAATATTAAAGATAACCCTGGTAACCGGTTTAAGTGTGGTAACGGGCGCCCTTCTCCTTATGGCTTTTAAACTACCTTTATATCTTTTTTTGATAGTGCTCATCTTTTTAGGTGTGGGTACGGGAAGTGTCCTTCCTGCGGTGAACACCCTTATCACCAGTGCTGCTTCCGCCTCCCAGCGTGGAGGTATCACCTGCCTTTATGGTTCTATGCGGTTTTTAGGAGTAGCCCTAGGTCCCCCTGTTTTTGGTCTTGCAGCCAGGGGGGGCCTCTTTCTTTGGGTTCTGGCGGCAGCTCTAACTTTCGTTATAGCTCTGCTTACCGCTTTCCTGGTCCATGTCCGGGAAATGCTACCGCCCGACCTCCTCACCCAGCCTTAAATTTAGCTTAAGCCTAAACCTCTTTATTCTTAGCCTTAACTCAATCATTTAGCTCCTTTCTTTCCCCAGTTTCCAGATAAATAGCTTCTTCGGCAATGTTGGTGGCATGATCAGCAATGCGCTCTAGGTATCTGCTTACGAACAGGAGATAAGTGGCCTGGGTGATGGTGCGCGGATCCTCCATCATAAAGACTAATAATTCGCGGAAGATTTGGTTGTGCAGATGGTCAACCTGATCATCGCTTTCGGCCACGGCATAGGCTAATTTTACATCACCGTGGACATAGGCATCCAGGGCCTGCTTGACCATATTCTGGGCCAGCTCCGCCATACGAGGTATATCTATCAAAGGTTTAATAAGGGGCTGGCCCGTGGCTATGATTCTATTGGCCGTCCGGGCGATGTCTACTGAATAATCGGCTATTCTTTCTAGATCAGTAATGATCTTAAAGCCAGCAGCGATCTTTCGTAGATCCTTAGCCATGGGCTGTTGAGTAGCGATAAGCTTAAGGCACTGGTCCTCGATCTGAAGCTCCAGCTCATCCACAATAGTATCTCCCTCGATGACTTCATTGGCTATTTTGGAATCCAGCTTAGCCAGGCTTTCCACCGCTTTGGCTATCACCTGCTCCACGATACTCCCCATGCGTAATATCTCCTGCTGAAGGCTTTCTAAGGATTGGTGGAAGCTCTGACGAATGCTACCCGCCATGATCCCATCTCCCTCTAGGGTTTCTGCGGTATTATGCATATTATATTCCACCTCCTTTATTCTGTCACCTGCTGTTCTTTTATGAATATTGTATACTTTGATATTGTATCTCTTGCTTTGTGCTCCTCGCCTAACCAAAACGGCCCGTGATGTAATCCTCGGTACGCTTGTCCCGCGGCCGGGTAAAAATGATGGCTGTATCATCGCACTCTACCATCTCGCCGTTTAAGAAAAAAGCAGTGGTATCCGACACCCGGGCTGCTTGCTGCATATTATGGGTGACAATCACAATGGTATATCTTCCTTTGAGGGACAAAACCAACTCTTCTATTTTTAAGGTGGAGATGGGATCTAGGGCAGAAGAGGGCTCATCCATAAGGATCACTTCTGGCTCTACAGCCAAGCAGCGGGCGATACAGAGGCGCTGCTGCTGTCCTCCGGAGAGGCTTAAGGCGGAAGCCTTCAAGCGATCTGCTACTTCGTCCCACAGGGCGGCAGCTTTTAAGCTCTTTTCTACAATTTCATCTAACTGCCTTTTCTTGGTTATACCGTGCACGCGGGGGCCATAGGCCACATTATCATAAATGGACATGGGGAAGGGGTTGGGTTTCTGGAAGACCATACCTACCCGCTTTCGGAGGGCTATAACATCAGTACCAGGGGCATAAATATTATGGCCATCCAAAAGTACTTCTCCAGAGAGGCGCGTGTTTTCGATAAGATCGTTTAGCCGGTTTAAGACCCGGAGGAAGGTGGATTTCCCGCACCCAGAAGGTCCTATGAGGGCGGTGACTGAATTTTCCTGGATAGTTAAGTTTACATCCTTGAGCGCCCAGGTACTCCCGTAGTAAAAATTTAAATTTCTGACTGTTATTTTAGCTTTAGCCATGAAACCCTCTACCTTACTGCTAGTTTCCCTTGTAATTATAAGGTACTCCTATTAAGGGTGGATTAGTAGTTTGTTAAGCTTAAGTTAAAGTTGATGGGGATGGCAAGCTAGGCATAAAGTATGGTAATGGGCTGGATGAAAAAGCGGTGGCAGGGCTATATTTAACCTGCCACCGCGCTGTAACTCCTCTAAGTTCTTTCGAATTTAGGATAATAACCCGGGTTAGAATAATCCCTTGACCACACCGGTTTCCACGTCCACGTCGATCCTCCGGAAGGCGGGATCCGAAGAGGTACCAGGTACTAACCGGATCTCGCCGCAAAGGGGAACGAGGAACTTGGCACCGGCAAAGACCAGAACATCCCGTATAGGCAAGGTCCAACCCTTAGGTACACCTTTAAGGTTGGGATCGTGGCTTAAGCTTAAGTGTGTCTTGGCCATCATAGTGTAGAAGTCTGGATACTTTTCCTGGAGAACCTTGGCCTTGGCTTCGGCAGCTGGTAGCCATTGCACGCCGTCTGCACCATATACTTCGCGGGCTATGACCTCTACCCTCTGCATGAAAGGCATCTCTAAGGGGTAGAAGAATTTGAAATCTACCTCTTCCCGACAGGCATCGATAACAGCATCGGCTAGTTCCAGGGCCCCATCGCCGCCATACCTCCAATGATTGCTGATGGCGCACCGCGCCCCAGCCTGCTCAACGTACCGCCGTACAAGCCTGTGCTCTTCTTCGGTATCGGTCGGGAAGGCATTAATACATACTACCGGCTTGACCCCCGATTTCTTAACTATACCGATATGATGGAGAAGATTCTCGATACCTTTTTCTAACAGGGGGAGATTTTCCTTGGTATAGGCTTCATCCAGGGGCCGTCCAGGTACCACAGCAGGCCCGCCACCGTGCATTTTAAGGCTACGGACCGTAGCTACAATAACCGAGACATTGGGTTTAAGTCCACTGTGCCGGCATTTGACGTTTACAAATTTTTCAAAGCCTATGTCTGCTCCAAAACCACTCTCCGTACAATGGTACTCGAAAAGCTTAAGGCCTATACGGTCACCTATAATAGAAGATTGACCGACAGCTATATTGGCAAAGGGACCGGCATGGACCATTACGGGCTGGTACTCGGCCGTCCAGCATAAGGTGGGATTAATGGACTCCCGCATAATGGCGCACATGGCGCCAGCTACTTCCAAGTCTTCGGTGGTGATAGGGTTACCTTGCCGGTCATAAGCTACAATTATACGGCCCAGGCTTTCCCGTAGATCCTTAAGGTCCCGGACCATAGCCAAGATGGCCATAAGTTCCGAGGCCACGCTCACCATAAAACCGGACTGCATAGTAACGCCGTCCATTTCATTGCCCAAGCCGATGACAATGTTCCTTAAGGCTTGAGCGCCCAGATCCATCACCCAGCGCTGCTCTATCTTCTTAGGGTGAATGTTAAGCCGTCTTAAACCTCGCTTGGCCAATTCTTCATCGGTATAGTTAGTCTCGTGTTGCATACGGGCCGTTAAGGCTACCATCATGAGATTATGGGCATTGGTGATGTTGTTAATATCACCAGTCAAGCCTAAAGAAAACTCCGTCATAGGTATGAGTAAGGCATTGCCTCCACCAGCAGCAGTGCCCTTGATGTTAAAAGTAGGTGCACTAGAAGGCTGGCGGATACAACCGCCCGCGTTTTTACCCCTTTTAGCCAGGCCCTCTATGAGCCCTAAAGTGGTAGTTGTCTTGCCTTCCCCTAAGGGGGTGGGGGTGACCGCCGTAACTTCGATGTACTTGCCGTCAGGCCTGTCCTTAAGCCTTTGTAGAATCTTCATGTAATCCAACCGGCAAAGCCTACCGTAAGGGATTACCTCATCCTTCTCTAGTCCAAGCCTGTCCGGTACCTCCTCGGGCTTAGGCATGTTTTTTTCTGCTTCTAAAGAAATCTGCCAGTCAGGCATTTGAGTAGGATCCCAGGGCATCGAATTATCAACCTCCCTTGCAAGAAATGGTCTAGCCATCTGGCCGGTTATTCTCCTAAAAATTATTTCGCCAAGAAAGGGACAGTTCCTTCTATAAAACTTTGATATAAAACTTTTATGAGGATAAAAAATTAAACTTAGTAAATCCAAAAAGTAAACCTAAAAAATATGCCCTCCCCAACCACATTAAACTTGTAAAAGCTCCAAACTTAAATCTAGGGCAGAAACGCTATGGGTTAAGGCACCCACAGAAATAAAATCGACTCCTGTGGCGGCCACCTCCGCTACCCTATCCAAAGTAATGCCCCCGGAAGCTTCCACCAGGGCGTATCCTTGAGCCAGCTTTACTGCTTCCCGCATTTCCGCCACCTCCATGTTATCAAGCAAAATAAGATCGGCTCCGCCCTCTAAAGCCTCAGCCACCTGTTCTAGGGTCTCTACCTCTACTTCCACTTTCGTAGTAAGGGGTATGACCTCCCGCACCCGCCTTATGGCCTTAAGAATACTCCCGGCCGCCTTTATGTGATTATCTTTAAGGAGTACGGCATCCCCTAGATTCCACCGGTGGTTGATACCGCCTCCTATACGTACGGCATATTTATCTAGAAGCCTAAGACCGGGCACAGTTTTACGAGTATCGCATATCCGGGCCTTATAGGGTTTAACCTTTTCTACATATAGAGAAGTGAGGGTAGCGATGCCAGACATGCGTTGGAGGAAGTTTAAGGCTACCCGTTCACCACCCAGGATAGCCAGCAAAGGCCCCTCCACCCGGGCCACCTCTTGTCCAGCTTGTACACGCGTACCTTCCGGTACAAGCGGAATAAAAGTACAACCAGGGGGACAAAGCTTAAAGGTAAGCTCAGCCACCGGGAGTCCGGCGATGATACCTTCTTGTTTAGCTAGTATCGTTCCATAGCCCTTGTCAGCAGAGGTAAAGAGGGCCAGACTGGTTATATCCCCTACTCCTAGGTCTTCTTCCAAGGCCCGGCGAACTATTTCCGTTACCGCAAGTAAGTTAAGCATATAGAACTACCAACCCCCCATCCAAGGATTAGTACGTTTTGCAAAGGATACTTGGGGAGGCGAAGGCGTTTTTAATTTTTAACTTTAAGACACGGGACACTCCCGGGCTTCCTTCCCCCGGGCCAAAATTAGGTGCTTACGGTAAAGAGGATTAGGCTCGGGAAAATCCACCCGGTAATGGGCCCCCCGGCTTTCCCGGCGCCAGGCTGCAGCTTCTACTACTAAGCGAGAAAGAAGCAATAAATTCCGCACTTCAGCTTCCCGCCGGCTTCTAACCTCTTTCTTAAATAAGGACCATAAGGAATCTAATTGAGCAGCGGCTTCCTTAAGACCCTGCCCCTGGCGCACCAATCCCACCCAGCGTTCCATTATCCCCTGTATAAAGAACAATTCCCTTTCCTCGTAAGGGGCACCCTCCCCTAATAAGCCATGGGATAAAGGGGGATAACTCCCGGTCTTCCAATTTCTTTCTAGGAGATCGGCAGCTATCCGGCCTCCAAACACTAAAGCTTCCAGCAAAGAGTTGCTGGCTAGGCGGTTGGCTCCATGTACACCGGTACAGGCCACCTCACCACCAGCGTAAAGCCTTTCCAGGTTAGTCCGGCCATAAAGATCTGTACGTACCCCACCCATCCAATAATGAGCGGCCGGCGCTACGGGGATCCAATAATGGTGTACTTCCAAGCCTAGCTTACGGCAGGTAGAGACTACAGTGGGAAAACGCTTTTCGAGCATTTCCGGATCTAGATGGGTAACATCGAGGAAAACACAATTTGTACCCGTACGGGCCATTTCCTGGGCTATAGCCCTGGCCACTACATCCCGCGGAGCAAGTTCGGCCAGGGGATGGTAACGGGGCATAAATCTTTCCCCGGCCTTATTCCTTAAAATGCCTCCTTCCCCCCGTATCGCCTCGGTAATCAGGAACCCGGAAGCCCCTGGGTGAACCAGGACGGTGGGATGGAATTGATAAAATTCCAGATCCATTACTTCCGCCCCAGCCCGGAAAGCCATGGCCACCCCATCACCCGTCGCCACAGCTGGATTGGTAGTCACCGGGTAAAGGCGACCAGCCCCTCCGCTAGCTAACACTGTAGCCTTGGCCAAAATAGCCTTAATTCTTCCGCTCCGGTCCAGGACTAGCGCCCCATAACAACGGCCATCAGCCACTAGGAGATCCAGCGCCATGGTTCGGGGAAGTAAATAGATATTTTTCTCCATGGCCGCCCGGGCAGCCAGGCCTTGCCATATTACTGCCCCTGTGGCATCACCACCAGCATGAAGTATGCGCCGGTGGCTGTGGGCCCCCTCCTTGCCCAGGGCAAGGCGCCCGCCTTCACGGTCAAAGGGGATACCCCACTCTATAAGCTCTTGTACCCGCCTGGGTCCCTCAGTAGCCAAGACCCGGACGGCCTGAGGATCACTTAAACCGGCACCAGCGGTTAGCGTATCCTGAGCATGAAGTTCGGCCGAATCTCCCTCATCTAGAGCTGCCGCAATACCGCCTTGGGCGAGGTCGGTGGAGCACTCTGAGGGATCCTCTTTAGTTATCACCACCACCCGGTACCGGCAAGCCACCTTCAAAGCCGTAAACAGCCCGGCGATACCGCTCCCCACAATCAAGATATCAGTTTGCTCCTGGGGGAGCCGCTTCAAGTCAAAGTTAACCAGGTAGGAAGGCACTTCCCTCATAACTTAAGCCACTTCCAACATACGTTCTAAAGCCTGGTAAGCCCGAACTCGGATATCTTCTGGAACTTTGATTACCGGTCGCATTTCTTTAAGGCACTGGGCTATTTTACTTAGCGTAGTGAGCTTCATATTAGGGCAGATGAGGCCAGGAGAGAGGAGGTAAAATTTTTTCCCGGGGTTCTCCTGCTCCAGGCGATGGAGGATGCCCATCTCTGTACCGATGATAAATTCCTGGGCGTCACTTTCCCGGGCATACTTTAAAATGGCGCTGGTACTCCCCACAAAATCAGCGGCTTCCGTAACCTCCGGACGACATTCGGGATGTACTAATATTTTGGCCTGGGGATGGGCAGCCCGTGCCTCTTCTAGCTCCTCTAAGGTAACCCTATAATGGGTAACACAAAGCCCCGGCCAGGGGATGATTTCTTTATCCGTGAAACGGGCTACATAACTAGCTAGGTTGCGATCGGGTACAAAAAGGATACGGCGATGGGGAAGGGATTGCACAACTTTAACTGCATTGCTGGAAGTACAACAAATATCGCTCTCCGCCTTAACCTCGGCCGAAGAATTTACATAGCATACTACCGCAGCATCGGGGTACTTCTCCTTCTCCCGCTTAAGTTCCTGAACATCGATACTTTCCGCCAGAGGACAACCAGCAAAAATATCCGGCAAAAGGACCGTTTTATCCGGAGCTAAGATACTGGCGCTTTCAGCCATAAAGCGCACACCGGCCAGGACTATCACTTTAGCTTCAGTCTTAGCCGCATAGCGGCTTAGCTCCAAAGAATCCCCTACCAGGTCGGCGATATCCTGCACCACATCTTGCTGGTAATTATGAGCCAGGATCACGGCCTGCCGTTCTTTTTTAAGCTCCTCTATCTCCTTAACCAGTTCCTGCATAGCCTTCCCCCCCTAATAGATAAGCATTAGACATAACAGCTGTCTTGTCACCTTTAAGCCAATTATAAAGCGGCTCCTACCTGGCGTCAATCAAAAGAATACCAGCCCTGGCCAAAGCCCCTTCAATAGCCTCCAGGGCCTCTTCCTTCGCTGCTGTCACCGTATGGAGATGGACACCGTGTTCTGTCAAGGTATAAAGGGGCTTAGCTCCGCTCCTTTGAAGATTCTCTAAAAACTCGTATACCTCCCTCCGCGAGGATAGCATCAAAAAGCCACGTAGCTCCCCGTACACCGGGTGTTCTACCACCACATCCAGAACCCGCCCGCCGTTATCCACTATTATTAAAAGCTCCTGTTCCATACCCTCCATATCATGCCGGCAGGCAAAGGTCCGTCGGTATCCTTCTTCCCTAGGGGCCAAAACATATCCCTGGGGTGTGGCCAAGATGTCGGTTCCGCCAGCCCTTAAAATAGCTACATCCTGCACTATGACCTGCCTACTTACTCCCAAACGCCGAGCCAGTTCCGCCCCTGTGATAGGTTCACCAACCTTTAGGATTTCCAGTATCCTTTCTCGCCTTTCAAGCGCCTTCACTTTATAGTCCTCCCCAAAGGTCCTTTTCGTCCTGGTTTTCCGACCACGGGATCGGCGTAAAATTCCCAAAGGAAAATCCTAAGGGAAAATCTCAAAGAAATAATATAAAATATAATCCCATCCAACCTAGCAAGCTACTATGTTTTCTTTCTCTCTTCTTTACACCTCCTTCAGTTTTGGCATTAACAATAATTCATACTATAATTATAATTACCAACCGAGAAGGGAGGCAACCCTATGCAGTACCAGGCCTGGATGCCCGAAAATTATGTGGAAGCTCTACGAGAAGGATTAAAGTTAGTATATACAGCTTTCCTAAAGCATAACCCCAAATATCTCCCTGAATTAGAAATCCTAACTAAAAAGCTACAAAAATGGGCCCAAGGAAACATCCCTTCCGCCTTGGCTCCTCCCTCTTTAGCCTTAAGTATAAGCCAACTATCCATAGCTGTACAGAATAAGATCCGGGAAGGCCTTCTCTTTAGCGACAAAGCAGTGGCTGAGGTACGTGAGCTTTTCGAAGGAACTGAGGAGTTGTTGGGCCATTTCCAGGATCTTCTGCTTACCCGCAACTCTGTCCTCCGCCAATACATCTTAGGAAAAGCCTCAGAGTTCGAGGAGAAAATGCGCCATTTTGCTACTGAGCATGAAGAAAGGCTCATTAAAGGTATCTGCCTTCCCCGCTCTTCTACTGTATACCTGGCTTTGCTAGATGCCTTCAAGGAGGTATTATGGGGTTTGAAAGAGGCGGCTAGTAAAATGGCCCCGTGATATTTATTTCTGCCTGGCCGCCTCTTTAAAGAGCACCTGGGAGATGCTTTCTTGGTAAGGTGGCCGCAAGATCCCTTTCTCAGTAATTATGGCTGTTATATAATGGTGGGGTGTTACATCAAAGGCCGGGTTAAAGACGGCGATGCCTTGGGGAGCTATCGGCCTTAAGCCCAGATGGGTGATTTCTGCCGGTTCCCTCTCCTCAATGGGGATTTCTTCCCCTGTAGCTAAAGTCAAATCAAAGGTAGAACTGGGGGCTGCTACATAAAAGGGCAGCCCATGTTCCCGGGCTAAAATGGCCAGGCCATAGGTACCTATCTTATTGGCTACATCACCGTTGGCGGCGATCCGGTCGGCGCCCACCACCACCGCCTGTACCCAACCTTTCTGCATAACTACCGCCGCCATGCTGTCGGTGATAAGGGTTACGGGTATACCCGCCTGCTTAAGCTCCCAAGCTGTTAACCTGGCACCCTGCAAGAGTGGTCTTGTTTCATCCACAAAAACGCGCAATACCTTCCCCTGGGTAGCCAGATAATATACGGGTGCTAAAGCCGTACCATAACGGGCTGTGGCTAAAGTACCAGCATTGCAGTGGGTGAGGATGGCCTGGGCTTCCTTCAACAGCTCCGCACCGTAACGGCCTATAGCCAGACACATGCTTTCATCTTCTTGCTGTATAGCCAGGGCCTCCCTTAAGACTAGCTCCTTAATCTTCTCCACACCCAACCCCTGGGCTCTAGCTACTTTTTCCTGTACCCTCTTTAAGGCCCAGAAGAGATTTACCGCTGTGGGCCGGGAAGAAGCCAGGTAATCCGCAGCTTTTTTTAACTGGGCGCAAAGTTCTTCCTCACCCTTGGCCTGGAAGTCTTTAATGGCTAAATACAACCCGAAGGCAGCAGCTATACCTAATGCAGGAGCTCCCCGTACCTTAAGCTCTCTTATGGCTTTCCAAACTTCTTCCACAGTCCGAGGCCGGATAAAGACTAGCTCTTCGGGCAGGCGCGTCTGATCAATAATTTCTAACTCTCCATCCCGCCAAACAATAGGGGATACCGGCTCAGGCATTTCCCCTTATCCCTACCTTTCGTAAGTTAACCTTGACCGAAGTTTGACACCTAAAAAATTAGAAACTCTTTTTAGGCTGTAAAGTTGAAGTTGCTTCCATAAAAATTTCAAGGCTTTCCCAGATCGCCCTCAAACTTGAGCTTCATCAACTTTCTACCTCTTAAGGGTTCTTCTCCTCTTTTATACTTTCCTCCTCCTTTATATTAAAAATTTTACCTTTTGGCAGCAGGGAAAAATAGCTTTATAATTACTTCTAGGAGTAGGAGGTGGTATACCAATGTCCCGCTGCCATGCCTGTGTGTTAACTTGTATGGATTATAGAATCCAGTACCCAGTGAGCCGTTGGCTAGAAAATAAAGGGTTAAAAGAGAACTATGATTACATAGCTCTACCTGGTGCTAGCCGCAATTTTTTATCAGAAGGTAAGGTGGCTATGATAGAAACTTCCATTAGGCTACACCAAATAAAGGAAGTGTATTTAATTCACCATGAAGACTGTGGAGCCTATGGCCTAGGAAACCTCCCAGTTGAGGAGCAGCTTAAAAGGCAAGAAGAGGACATGCGTCAGGCCGCTCAAGTTATAAAGGCACGTTATCCCCATTTGGTTATACACTTGGTTTTTGTCCACTTGGATGGCAGTATACTAGAAGTATGATCTCAATCGGGCTATCTCGTAAGCGTTTTCGGCGGCGCTTTCTGATGGCAGTATACTAGAAGTATGATCTCAATGCGTGATAAAACGGAGTGCTATTAGATTGGAGCAAGTTGGCATAATACGGAGGTGGGGAGTGGGCTGACCGTTGTACGGCTGCCAAAGCCATATGCTAGGACATAAAGTCAAGGTATTTATCACCGGATGTTCCCACCGGGGAGAAGGTTTAGGCCGCCTCCCTTCAGGCCAGATCATTTTTATCCCCTATGCCCTCCCTGGAGAAGAGGTGGAATGCCAAGTAACAGAAGTTAAACGTGACTACGCTCGGGGCCGGTTGGAAAAGATCGTGGCTCCCTCTCCTCACCGCATCGAACCAGCCTGCCCGGTATTTTACACTTGCGGTGGGTGCCATCTGCAACATGCCGCTTACCCCCTTCAGCTAGAAATCAAAAGGCGGCAAGTAGAGGAAGCTTTGTTGCGGTTAGGAAAACTCCAAGGTTATACCCTTAAGCCTGTACTAGGGATGGATTGGCCCTGGAGATACCGTAATAAAGTACACCTACATGTAGGGAAAATAAACGAAACCCTTCGGTTGGGCCTTTATCAAGAAAGATCCCATGAACTAGTAGATACCAGAGACTGCCTGTTACTCCCAGAAGATATGGTAAAAATATGGCAAATCCTGGAAGAAGAAGGAATCCCCCACATCCAGGAAAAAGGTCTCTACGGTGCCCTCCTCCGAAAATCCTTCTCTACAGGAGAAATAATGGTCGGCCTTGTTGGCTATCAAGATCTTTGTCCTGAAGGACGACTGTTCCAGAACCTCCTGAATTACGGGGCCTCCTCGATAGTACAAATTTTACCAGGGAACGGTCTCAAAGTACTAGCCGGGCAAAAATATCTTTGGGAAGAGATAGGACCCTGCCGTTTCCGCCTTTCTCCCACTTCTTTCTTCCAGGTCAACCCCCGTCAAGCTGCTAAGATTTATGAAATCGTTTTAGACTATGCGAGCCTTACTGGGAAGGAAACGGTAATAGATATTTATTCTGGTACCGGAACTATAGCCCTCTTTCTGGCCCCTCGAGCATCTAAAGTATATGGCCTAGAAGTATCTGAGGAAGCTCTAGCTGATGCCCGAGCCAATGCCCAGGAAAATAAAGCAAAAAACGTCTCCTTCCTCTGGGGCCCTGCCGAAAGGTCGCTTCCTCGCCTCCTTGAGAAAGGGACAAAGGCAGAGGTCATAGTCCTCGACCCACCCCGCCAAGGATGCCATCCCCGCGTCCTGGAAACTGTAGCCCGTTCCCGGCCTCGCCGCCTTATCTATGTTTCTTGTTATCCAGCCACCCTGGCCCGGGACTTGCAATACCTCTCCTGCCAGGGGTACTGGATAAAGGAAGTACAACCGGTAGACATGTTTCCCCAAACCCATCATATCGAATGCGTAGCCCTTCTCCTTCCTAAAGACAATAGAAAATCAAAATAAGTGGCAGGAAAAAATCGATTTATGTTGAATTTTCCAGGTGAGCCGTCTGGGGAAAAGCTTTTAGAAAAATTGATGGGTTTATGGGGGAAATGATGATGCCGGGTAAAATTAAAGGGCTGGCTATTTTTTTGTTCGCTTTACAGGGGTTATTAGCCCTTTTCTGGCTATCCAGAGGTTCTCCAACGGTGTTGTCCAGGTTCCCGAGCCTCCCCCCTCCTTCCCCTCCGGCCTGGGAGGGCGCCCTACATCCCCTAAGTTCCCCCGATACCCAGCCTACTGCTATGGCTATAGGAAAGGAATTGCCTTCAGCAGAAACTACTGCGGAATCAGCGAAATCCTCAGTACATAATCCAACGAATAAAACCGGAACCTCTAGAGGTGGCGAGGGAGTTGTTGCTAGGAAGGAAATAAGAACGGGCGGGCGCGGGGAAGAAGCCGGGCCAGGGGAGAGCCCTGTCCAAGCTTTCGTCCCTCCTAAAAAGGGTTACTGGATCGAAGTCTTGGTGGGAAGCCAAAAAATGCGTATCTACCAAGAAGGGCAGCTAAAGAAAGAATGGGTGGTCTCTACCGGTACCCCAGACAAGCCCACCCCTCTCGGAGTATTTGCGATACAAAATCGCGGGGAGTGGTTCTATAATCCCAAATATAACCAGGGGGCTAAATGGTGGGTCTCCTTTAAAGACTGGGGTGTATATCTTTTCCATAGCTTGCCTATGGATCGCGACCAACGGATCATACCGGAAGAGGCCTTAAAGCTTGGTACCCCCGCTTCCCATGGCTGCGTCCGGTTAGAGGTTGATAATGCTAAATGGATCTATGACCATATACCCCAGGGTACTCCCGTATATATACATGAATGAACCATATTTAAAAAGGCCCTGGGGTATAGTCCCCGGGCCTGCCTAAGTATTGGGCTTAGGTGTTTTAGGGCTTCCAGTCTTAAGATCGTGGATAAATTTCTCCCTTTCCGCCGAGATCCCTTCTGAGCGCCTGAGGATAGAACGTACAAATTCCTGGCGCTTCTGCTCCAACTCTTCCCCTAGCCTTTCCGCCTCCCAGCGCTGTTCATCTATTTTTCGGGGGTTATCCTGCAAGCCTTTAGCCTCCTTCCCAAGTTCTAAACCTTACGGTTTCTACCCCAACTTTAACCTACATTAAGAGTACCCCTGGCCTGGTAGGCAAACCTAAAACATTAAGCCTAACCACTAGGGAAAACCCTCACCATAAGGTTTCCTTTAAAGGGCACCCATCTTTATTATTCGCCCTAAAGGAAGACTTTATGGGAAGAAGCAGCAGGTAGATATTCCCCCACTGTAGCCACCAAGAGTTTGGTCCCGTATTCCAGTACCTCTTCGTTAAACTGGAAGCACTCATGGTGCAATGGATAAGTTTTCCCTACCAGATTTCCACAGCCCAAGAAAACCATGGCGCCTGGAACTCGTTCTAAAAAATGAGAGAAATCCTCGGAAACCATGGCCGGCTTCTCTAGCCAAACTATACTTTCCGGCCCCAAAATTTGAGCCGCCGCTCTGGCCACTACCCGATTGAAATCTGGAGCATTTACTGTAACAGGGAAGCCACATAGATAGTCTACCTCCGCCCGGGCACCGTAAGCCCCGGCTATTCCTTCTGCCATCTCTTTAATCCGCTTTTTTAGTTTGGCCCGCAATGTAGGATCTAGAGTCCGCAGGCTGCCTTCTAGTTCGGCCTCACCCGATACGATGTTGTAAGTCGTCCCGGCCCGGAAAACCCCTAGGGAAATTACAGCCGTGTCCAGGGCCGGGGTTTCCCTGCTTATTAGATGCTGGAGGCTTATGGCTATTTGGGCACCTACTAAAAGGGCATCTACCCCTTTTTCAGGCGTGGCCCCATGGGTAGCCTGGCCTTGTACCCATATGCGGAAACGGTCATTGGAAGCCATAAGGGCCCCATCCCGTAAACCCACCTGGCCTAAAGGGAGATCTGGCCATAAGTGCAAGGCCATAATAGCCTCCACCGGTGGGGAATTAAGTATACCAGCCTCTATCATCGGCTGGGCACCGCCAATTTCCTCTTCGGCGGGCTGGAAGATAAGCCGCACCCTCCCGCTCCAACTTTCCCGCATATCTGCCAGAATCAGGGCGGCTCCGGCAAGCATGGCCACATGGGCATCATGTCCACAGGCATGCATAAGGCCCGGCCGCTCTGAAGCATAGGGTAGACCCGTTTTTTCACTCAAGGGCAGGGCATCCATATCCGCCCGTAGGGCAAGGGTGCGCCCCGACCCTTGAGCACCTCCATTTAGGAGAGCTGTAACTCCTGTACCAGCCACGCGCTTTATCTCTATCGGCTGGCAGGCCTTGAGTACCTCTTCCACAGCCGCGGCCGTTCGTTCTTCCTGGAAGGCTCTCTCAGGATAACGGTGAAGGCGGCGCCTAAGCTCCACTATTTTCTCCTTATATTTTTCCCACAGGCTATCAATAAGCTCCTTCTCCATAACGCAAAGCCTCACTTGCCTGTTTAGTCCTTAGGCGCAGCCACTTTATTGGTCAGGGAACCCAGCTCCTCGATATATATCTCAATGGTATCCCCCACCTGCATAGGTCCTACTCCCTCTGGGGTGCCTGTTAAGATCACGTCCCCAGGTAACAAAGTCATTACTTGGGAAATAAAGCTCACTAGATAGGGTACAGAAAAGATAAGCTGGGAAGTCCTACTGTTCTGCTTGAGTTCGCCGTTGAGCCGCGCCTGGATCAAAAGATCATCGGGTTCTACCCCAGTAACTATGTAAGGGCCCAGGGGCAAAAAAGTGTCGAAGGATTTGGCTCTGGTCCATTGCCCGTCCTTTTTCTGTAGGTCCCGAGCGGTAACGTCATTGGCTATAGTGTAACCTAAAATGTATTGCTGCGCCTCTTCTTCCTTGACTTGATGGCAAGCTTTTCCAATAACTACCGCCAATTCTGCTTCAAAGTCCAGCCTTCCTATACCCGGCCAATAAATTATCTCCTCTTCGGGGCCTATAAGGCTAGTGGAAGGCTTAAGGAAAAGCACAGGCTCTTCAGGAAGGGGCTGTTTCATTTCCGCCGCATGACTCCGATAATTGAGCCCTACACATACTGCCTTGCTGGGCTGGCAAGGCGCAAGAAGTTTCACCTCCTTAAGATAATAAGTCTCCCGTTTCTCCCGGTAACCATTAAAAAGATCACCTTCCAAAGCTATGACTACCTCACCTTCCAGGCGACCATATAAGGGTTGGCCGTTGGCTAAAAACCGGACAAATTTCGCCTTTTCTGTCACCCTCCTAAAACACCCCCTGGTAAATTATCCTTCTCCTTTACCCCTTTCCCCTTTTCCTTAAAAGTATAGCACAATAAGGCTGTATCCCGCGAGACTTTATACCCCAATACTTAAAACAGGTTCCTATAGCGAAAACCGGGTGAACTAGTGTATCCCAGTTTCCCTGGGGAAGACCTGCTTAGACTTGGAAGTGGCTATATTTTGGGTATACAATGGAGTATAGAACTTAAGAAAGGGAGAAACCATGGTATACGAAAAAGGGCCAAAAGACGGACGGTGCGAGCTTATCTATCAAGGAAAGGCCTGGCCGCAGGATATTCTGGAAAATACCCCGGCAGCTGTGTTAGAGCCTTTACGCACCTTAGGAGGTAACCCCAGCTGCGCTACCGCAGGTTGGAGCAACATGCTTATTCTAGGGGACAACCTCCCCGTTCTTAAAACCTTGCTCGAAATGAAGGAAAAGGGGACCCTTAGGGACAGCCGCGGCCAGCCAGGTATAACCCTCATTTACATCGACCCGCCTTTTTCTTCCCGGCAGGAATATAGGGCCAGTAGCGGAATTAAAGCCTATGAAGATACCCTTACGGGTCCCGCCTTTGTGGAATTCTTACGCCGGCGGCTTCTCTTCTTGCGGGAACTTTTAACCGAGGACGGAAGCATATACGTACACCTAGATGAAAGGAAAAGCCATTACATAAAGGTGATTATGGATGAAATTTTTGGAGAGGAAAATTTCCAGCGGGAGATCATATGGCGTATAGGGTGGGTATCTGGGTTTAAAACCCGAGCTAAAAACTGGATTCGTAACCATGACGTAATCCTTTTCTACACTAAGTCGCGGAATTTTTACTTCCACAAGCTGTATTTGCCATACCCGCCGGGATACCGGCGACGGGATGGCCAGCCTCCTCGGGGTAAAGGTTACCCCCTCGAAGATACTTGGAACTGCTATCCCCAGGACCGATTGGATTCCATTCAGATCATGAGCTTTTCCGGTGAAAAGACCGGTTTCCCCACCCAGAAAAATGAAAAGCTCCTAGAAAGAATCATACTGGCCTCTTCCCGGAAAGGAGATCTCGTCCTGGACGCCTTTTGCGGCTCAGGAACAGCTTTAAGCGTGGCCGAAAAGCTGGGCCGCCGGTGGATCGGTATCGATAATAGCGAAGTGGCTGTTCAAATCGCCGAAAACAGGCTCTTAACCCTTCGACGGAACATCGGAAACACTGGGGAAAGGCTTAAGCCCCGACCCTTCACCCTTTACTCCACCTACGTGCGCTAATCAGCCCATGATTTCCTCTGGCCGGAAATATAGGTTTATCTCCCTTTCTGCACTTGCCAAGGAATCAGCCCCATGAATGATGTTCTGGCCCGTCTCTAGAGCATAATCTCCTCGTATGGTGCCCGGAGCTGCTTCCTGGGGGTTGGTAGCCCCCATGAGTTTGCGCAGGCCTGAAATCACCCCTGGCCCCTCTAGGACCATAGCTATTACCGGGCCGGAAGTTATATGCTCAACGAGTTCACGGAAAAAAGGCTTCTCCCGGTGCTCAGCATAATGTTTTTCAGCCATCTCCCGCGTCAAGCGTAGCATTTTTAAAGCTACAATACGATAGCCTTTATGCTCGATACGAGTTAATATCTCGCCTACCAATCCGCGGGCCACGCCTTCAGGTTTTATCATACAAAAAGTCCGTTCCTTATCCACTACCATACCCCTTTCAAGCATAGAAGTTGAAAGGTTAGCTTTAACAGAAGGTTTAAACCCTCGCTACGGCCTTGGGGCTGTTTAAAACTAAAGGCTGGGGTTACACCCGGTGTTATACTTACTGCCGCCTGACCCCCGCCCCCAGTAGCTGTGCGGCTGCGGTTGTATTCTTCAATGAGGGCTGTAAATTCCTCGGCCTCTAGGGTTTCCTTTTCCATTAAAGCCTTGGCCACAATATGGAGCTCTTCCATGTGCTCTTTGAGGATCTTTTCTGCCCGGCTATAGCATTCATCAATGATACGCCGGGCTTCCTTATCAATGGAAAAGGCCACGGCCTCACTATAATTGCGGTCTCGGGCCAGATCCCGACCGAGGAAAGGTGTCTCTTGCTTACGTCCAAAGGTTAAGGGGCCCAGTTCATCAGACATACCAAATTCTGTAATCATTTTACGTACCAACTCAGTAGCCCTTTCCAGATCGTTCTGGGCACCAGTGCTAACTTCTTTAAGGACCAAGGCCTCAGCCACCCGGCCACCTAAGAGCATAGTTATCTGGTCTATTATCTGAGACTTCGTCATATACCGCCGATCTTCCTTAGGAAGGAGCAAAGTATAGCCTCCGGCCCTACCCCGAGGGATGATGGAAACTTTATGCAAGGGATCCGTATGGGGAAGGTAATGCCCTAACAAGGCGTGACCAGCTTCATGATAGGCTACTAGCCGCTTCTCATACTCGCTAATGACCCGCGACTTTTTCTCCGGGCCAGCTATTACCCGTTCTATAGCTTCTTCCATCTCCTGCATACCGATCTTTTTCTTGCCCCGGCGGGCGGCGAGCAAGGCTGCCTCATTTACCAGATTAGCCAGGTCCGCTCCAGTGAAACCAGGCGTACGCCGGGCCAAGACATCTAGATCCACACTGGCATCCAGAGGCTTTCCCCGGACATGTACCTTAAGAATCTCCTTGCGGCCATTGATATCCGGAACATCTACCACAATCTGCCGATCGAAGCGTCCTGGCCGGAGCAAGGCAGGATCTAATATATCAGGCCGGTTGGTGGCCGCTATGATGATAATACCCTCGTTAGGGTTGAAACCGTCCATCTCCACCAAAAGCTGGTTTAAGGTCTGCTCGCGCTCATCGTGACCTCCACCTAGACCTGCTCCGCGCTGCCGACCCACAGCATCGATCTCATCAATAAAAACGATGCAAGGAGCATTCTTTTTGGCCTGCTCAAAAAGATCCCTCACCCGGGAAGCCCCTACACCTACAAACATCTCCACAAAGTCTGAACCGCTGATGCTAAAGAAGGGCACCCCTGCTTCCCCGGCCACAGCCCGGGCAAGTAAAGTCTTACCTGTACCGGGTGGACCATAAAGAAGCACACCTTTAGGTATTCTAGCCCCCAATTCATTGAACTTGCGGGGGTTCTTCAAAAACTCTACTATCTCCTGCAGCTCTTCCTTTACCTCATCTACGCCTGCCACATCATCGAAAGTAATCCGCCTCTTATCGTCGGGCGTATGAAGTCTAGCCCGGCTCCGGCCAAACTGCATGACCCGGGAGCCTCCGCCCTGTGTCTGCTGCATCATAAAAAATACCAAGCCCACCAACAAAAGGATGGGCAAAAGGCTGCCCAAGAAGTTAGTCCACCAGGGGGGTTCGGGGGCAGGTAAAGTCTTGGTAGGTACTCCTTTGCTGGCCAGCCGCTCTATCAAAGCCGGCGAAGCTGGAGCGTTAACGGAAAATTTAGTCCCGTTTTTTAGAGTACCAGTTATCTTAAAAATTTCCTTTTCAGGAGTTATAGTTACTTCCTGAACCTGTCCTTGATCAATTAACTGGTAAAATTTAGTAAAATCTAGCTCCTCCGTAGCCCTTTCCACCGGTGTCGAAATCCGCAAGATGGAAACGGCCAGCAAAACTATTAGTAAATAGACGGCCAGATTTTTAAAAACACGGTTCAAGGATAAAGCCCTCCTCTCGCCCTGCCCCATCATCCAGGAGATTATATTTTAACATAAGAAAAATATGAATGCAATTTAATCTAAAGCTTCCTCTTCCAAAATAAGGTGAAGGGCCCAGCGGGTCTCGGGTGTTATTTTAAAATCCTCAGCCAGTCGTACCCCCGCTACCCACACGATATTCTCTCCGGAAACCACAACAGGTAAACGCCTGCGTTCCCGTGTATTAATACCAGCATCTACAAAGAGATCCTGAAGTTTCTTTGTCCCTTTCATGCCCAAAGGACGGAAACGATCACCAGGCCGCCAGTTGCGGGCCCATAAAGGCCCTGGAAGTTTATCCCGATCCACCCAAGCTTCCCAAGGGGGGGTAATAACTTTAGCCGGCGGGGGTAATATTTCTATTCGAAGGCGTCTACCTATTTCAGGCAGGGGAGTCACCCCTGGTACCTTAAGGGGATGGCAAAAAAGGATCTCCTCTTCTCCCTTTACATTAGGTTCTTTAAGGAGTAAAAACCCGTGGCTGACCTTAGCCTGTAAACCTTGGGGCAAGGTTAAAGCACCAGAACCGGCCCGTAGAAGCTCTCGTAAGTGCTCCACATGATAAAATTCCACCCCCCCACCTAAACTTAATACCGCGGCCCGTAAAACCCGGCGTTCCAAAGCCGGGGGTAGACTGAGCAACCCTTCCCGCTCTATTTGTAAATATCCTCGGCCCTGTTCTTTAATAACTTTGGCCAAGCTTTCCCGGGTTACTTCTTCTAAAAAGGCTTCTTCCTCGGCTAACAGAACAGCGGTCCGCGCCAGCACCCGGACAATAGCAGGATTAAACTCCCTAGCTAGCCACGGAATGAGTTCCTGCCGGATCTTGTTCCTCCGGTAAGCCGGATCCAGATTGCTGGGATCGCGGCAGGGTACTAGCCCCTTATCTCGGCAGTAGGCTTCGATCTCTTCCCGAGTAATAAAAAGCAGCGGCCTGATGATCCCCTCCCGGTGAGGGAGCATAGCTTTAAGGCCGGTAAGGCCGCTGCCCCGGAGCAAGTTTAAAAGTAAGGTTTCCGCCTGATCATCAGCTTGATGCCCTACCGCGATTTTAGTAGCCCCTACCTTTCCCGCCACCTCCCGTAAAAAGCGGTAGCGCACTTCCCGCGCAGCTTCTTCCAAAGAAAGCTTGTGCTCCCGCTGGTAAGTACGCACATCCCGGGCTTCCACTGTGACCGGCAGGCCCCATTGTTGGGCTAGCCTTCGCACATAAGCCGCTTCTTGGGCAGAATTTTCTCGCAAACGATGATCTAGGTGGGCTACGTGAAGGCTAATCCCTAACTCCTTTTGCAGTTCTAACAAAGAGCAAAGCAAGGCCAAGGAATCTGGCCCACCCGATACCCCCACCACTACTTTTTCTCCAAAATCTAGCAGCTTATACCTTTGTATAGTCAGGCGCACCTGTTCCAGAAGAGCTGCCATCCCCTTATTTTTCCAACCACCTTCCCTGTAGGTAATATTTCGGCATGGCCTTTTGCTTTTCCTCCTCGCCTTATGAGTTTTTGCGACATCTAGGACACCTGTATCCGAGCTACAGCCACGCTCATATCATCAACCGGGTGACCCCCAGCCAGGGCTACAGCTTGCTTTAACAGACGCTCAGCTAATTCCTGGGGATGGCACTCTGATACCCGTCTTAAGGCCGCTACCAACCATTTATCCTTTTCCGACAAATCGCGGTGGGCCTCCAGCACACCATCGCTCACCATCACTAATATATCCCCTGGCTGTAATTCTTCCTCCACTACCTCTACCGGAATATCTTCTAAAATACCTACCGGTAGGGATTGCGGCTTTATAGTTAAAACCTGGGTATCCCGCAACAGAAAAGTAGGGCAAGCCCCTAGCTTGGTAAACATGCCCCGCCCCTGGATTAAATCCAGCACAGCTACATCTAAAGTGGCAAAGCTCTCCAATGGGGAGCGTAACAAAAGGACCAGATTCACCAGACGTAAGGCTAACTCCCGTGGAAAGCCGGCTACCAACAAATCTTTCAGAAGCTCCACAGCCGTACGGCTCTCCTTCCGAGCCTCGCAGCCAGCACCCATACCATCGCTTAACACCAATAAGTATTTACCTCGACCTAAAGGTGTCGAAAGAAAAGAATCTCCACAGGTGAAGTCTTGGTCCCGGGCACAAGAGGCATATCCTATCTCCAAGGTAAAATAAGGATCTAACTCTTCCTCATCTGTAGCCGAGGCTTCGCTTACCATTTCCTCCAAAAGGCGGGCTAGAGCTTGAAATTGGGCACCTAATAGGAGACCTAAGGGAGAAGCGACCTTATCCGATGCACAGCCCCAGGGCTGGGCAGCTAAAGCTTGTGCCAGTTCCCGAGCTTTACCGCATCTACTTTTAAGCCACTCTGGTAGCTCAGAGACTAAAAGGGGTCCTCCTTTTTTTAGCAACCCCTTCAAAACTTCCCTCAGCTTGTCCCCTTCCAGCTCCCAGCATACTTTGTGGGCAGGACATCCGTGGCAAACAAGGCGATCTATTTGCCTTAAAGCTATGTTCAGGCTGGTAGTACCATTGTTCCCCCCGGCTTCCAAACTCTCCCCCAAGCGTTTAAGGGCAGCGGCTACCTGCCCCCAACGTTTAGGGATAACAAAATTCTCCCTTCTGATATTCCCGTTATTCACATTGGTTATGCAAGCAGTTAAGCCTTTTAGAAAACTTCCTGGCAGGAGAAGAACAACCAAAGCTACCAGCCCACTTTCTTTTAAGGCTAGATTAGCCCCTTCCGCTCCCAAGAAATAACTGGAAAGCAAAAGATGGGCTAAAATAAAGCCCCCCACTACTCCTAACTTACCTAGATTATAAAAAGCTCCTGCCGTCAAACCAACCAGGGCCAGCAACCCGGCCAAGGCTGGTGCAGTTAAGGAAGTCAGGCTGGGAAGAAATCCTAAAACCGCTCCTGTGGCTGCCCCAGCGCCAGCCCCTCCGATTAAAGCGGCCAGAAGTATAAATAGACGCCCTACCAAGCTTTGGACGGACATACCGCCCACCCGCCATTCTTGTAACCCTAAAAGCAGGCCCAAAGCCAGAAGGCCCAATCCCAGGAGTTGTTCTTCCCGGTAACGACTTACAGCTGCTGCACTCCAGGCCAGCGCCAGTCCAGCCGCCAAAAGAGCCTCAAAAATAAGGAGCATCCAGCCATAAAAGGAAGGCCCTAAAATAACCTGACTTAAACCCCGGACAAGTATGACAGTCGCCGCACCCAAGGCAACAAGAGCTCCCGGAGGCCTGGATACCCTATTTCCTCGGTATAATGTATAAGTAACCCCCAAACTGAGGAGGGTGGCGAGGCGGATCCAACTGTCCAGGCCAGGCAAGCCCCAAGCGCTCCCTATTCCCGCACTTACCACTACAGGCCATAATAATCGTGGCCTAAGCCCAGCTACAGCCATGACTATCCCTGGCCCAAAAGGCTTTAATTCCGCAAGGATAGTAGCCCGAGACAGTATAAAGGCTACTCCTAACCAAGCCACGGCCCCCAACCACTCAGCTCCCCCAACCCTCGACATCCGCTGTACACGCTCCGCCAACATATACCACCGCCCTTTTTTTACTGAGAAAATTATATCTTAAGGGTTTATGCAATTCTTGTCGCCAAAGGGAAGGGGGCCGGGACAAAGTTTCGACATAGTCTACTTTACCCCTACTGTAAGGGCAACTCTTCATCTAAGGAAACATGCCTCACATTGCTTAAGTCTTCCTTGGCCCGCTTTATCCCTGCTGTAGGTGTAGGCCTACTATAAATAATAAACCCCCCTTCCGGGACACCGGATTTTTTCAGGGGGGTTAGTCCGAAAAACTTAGGTTTTTCAATGATTGGTGACCCGTGCGGGATTCGAACCCGCGTTCCCGGCTTGAAAGACCGGTGTCTTAACCCCTTGACTAACGGGCCGCACTCATAAAAATGGTAGCGGTGGTAGGACTCGAACCTACGACACAGCGGGTATGAACCGCTTGCTCTAACCAGCTGAGCTACACCGCCACGTGTTGCGATTATATTATGCCTGAAAGTCCATCCCCTTGTCAAGGGGCCTAAAAAAGCCAAAAAATTATTGACCCAGGTAGCACCTCTATTTTATAATATAACCGAATGAATGTTCATTTTGGAGACTCCCCTATGCGACGTTATGCTGCTTACCAGGCGGGAGGAGAAAGCCAAATCAAACAGAAAATTTTTGCTGCCGCCCGCCGTCTCTTTGTAGAGAAGGGCTATCATAACACTAGCATTCCTGATATCGTAACTGAAGCCGGGGTAAGCATAGGCGCCCTTTATCACTATTTCGAAAGCAAGGAAGCGCTGGCCAAAGCTATCCATATCCATGCTGTCCAAGAATTCCTCCAGCGCTTTCATCGCCAGGTAAAAAGCAAGCACACCACCCGCGAAAGGATCCAGGCTTTCGTAGAAATGATGTTTTCCTGGACAGAAGAGGACCCAGTCATGGTGGAGTATCTTCTTTATGCCCGGCCCAAAGAGGTTTTAGATCGGGCGATGTCTATATGTTCTGAAGAAGGCTTACAAGCCGTAAAAGAAATAATGATAGAAGGGATGCGCCGGGGCGAAGTAAAACAGGTAGATATTATGCTATTAGTAGCCCCTGTTTCTGGTACTATAATCCGCCTTATCGAACTTAAGTTAGATGGTCTTTTGTCTTATCCCCTTACAGAAGTAGCAGAGACAGCCGCCCAGATCATATGGGAGGCTGTTCGAGCTTAAATTTTTTTACCCTTACTTGTGAGTGTTCAAACAGGGTTTAAGTTTGGCCCTTTGCGAACGATCATTCTTTCGGAAAAGGAGGAGAAATTATGCCAAAAGAGCGAGAGGAGAGCCTTCAAAAGGATCTGCTTCAACATTTCGGCGACCGTGTATCTTTTAACAAAGTAGAAAGGTTAGTGTATTCCCACGACATGGGTGTTATCCCCGAACAAATACGACGCTTAATTCAATTCTTACCAGATGCAGTTGTCCAACCCATCTCCCGCGATGAACTTGTTAAACTCACCCAACTGTCTAGAGAATATTCCATCCCCCTCGTACCCCGGGGTGCGGGGACCAGCGGCTTCGGAGGAGCTGTTCCTACAAGAAAGGGTATTGTCGTAGATTTTTGCCGGATGAAACACAGGATAGAAGTAAACGAAAAAGAGCTCACCGTCACCGTAGATCCTGGAGTCGTTTTTGAAGATCTTCAAAAACATCTTCAGGCCCGTGGGTATGATCTTCGTATCTTCCCTTCCAGCGCACGGTCAGCTACAGTAGCTGGATGGGTGGCCCAGGGAGGTTCAGGTTATGGTAGTTTCGAATATGGGGACCTTAAAAACAACCTTAAGGAAGTAGAACTGGTGCTCCCCAACGGACGAATTGTTACTCTGCAAGGCCGCGAGCTGGATCTGGTATATGGCCTCTGTGGCATCACTGGGCTTATCTCTTCCGTAACGTTATATATACGCGAAAAGGATAATTATGTGGTCAACCTGGCTTCTTTCAGCAATCTAGCTGATGTCACCAGGGCTCTTCTTAAGATAAGGGATCAAGGTGTACCTTTATGGTCAGCTACCCTTTCCACCCCTTCCTTCATCCAGCTTAAACAAAATGCAGCCCAGCATTTCGTGCTTCCCCAGGACCGGTACCTCCTACTCGTTGTTTATCCCCACCAGCGTAAAGCAACAGTGGAAGCTGCCCTGGCTAAAATCATCACCGAAAGCGGTGGCGAATTCCTAAGCCAGCGCTTGGCCCAGGAAGAATGGGAAGATCGCTTCTATCCCATGCGTTTCAAGAAATTAGGGCCTTCCCTGGTAGCCAGCGAGGTTCTAATTCCCATAGAAAAACTAGGCGAACTGGTGTCCGAAATCGAGCGCCGTTATAAAGGGGAATTTGCCTTAGAAGGTACCATGGCTAGCCGGGACACCATTGCCCTGCTAGGCTTCATGCTTACCGATGAGCGAAAAGCGGGTTTCCCCCTGGCCTACGCCAATTCCCTGACCGTAATAAGCCTGGGCGAAAAATTAGGTGGACGGGTTTATAGCATAGGTATGTACTTTGTAGACCGGGCGGAGACCATGTTCGGCCGGGAGATCCTGGAACGGGTCTGGTCTTGGAAGAAAGAAATCGATCCCCAAGGCCTGATGAACCCAGGCAAGATCCTACCACCTTCCCTAGACAAGACCTCGCCTGTCAAAGCCCTGGTAGCTGCCCTTAAGGCTGCTGACGCCACTAAGAGTATTGTAGGCTTAGCCGGCAAACTAATGCTTAAAATGCAGGGAGAAAACTTTACATCTCCTTTCAGTGAAGAGCTTACCCGAGATACCCTGGCTTGCGCCCTTTGCGGGTACTGCCGCAATACTTGCACTGTATTCGATGCCTATCCTTGGGAGAGCCGTTCCCCCCGAGGCAAGTATTACCTGCTCAATCAAATAATTAAGGGGAATCTTTCCTTGGATGAGGAAGTGGCCGCGGCCCTCTTCCAGTGCACCACTTGCAAGCGCTGTGATCTGGTCTGCCAAGTAAAAAGCCATAATGCTGAAAACTGGATCTCCTTACGTCCCTGTTTCCACGCAGCCGGTCTGGAAAACTTGGGCTTAAAAGCAGTGCGGGAGAACGTTCTCCGTACAGGTAATTTCTTCGGTATCCCAGCCGCAGAGAGAATTAAGTGGCTTAAAGTACCGGTACAAGAACGAGGGAAAATAGCCTTCTGGTCAGGCTGCTGGGCTAGCACCATTATGAGCAATATGGCTTACTACTTCACCAGCATACTGGATAAAATCGGCGTGGACTTCGTCCACTTCAAGGAACAGGAAGGATGTTGCGGCCTGTACCTCGCCCTAGGCGGATACACCGAGGACTTCGCTGCCAATGTAAAACGGAACCTATCCCTTTTTAAAGAGGCAGGTATAGAAACCCTAGTCTTGGCTTGCCCAGGATGCTATGCTACCTTCTCTGAAAACTATCCCCACGTAGCCGCACAATTAGGGCTAGAATTCAATATTAAAATTAAACATACCACCGTATTCCTCTACGAACTAATCCAAACAGGCAAGCTCAAGTTCGAGAAGCCCCTTTCCTGCACTGTCACTTACCATGACTCTTGCCATGTGGGGCGCTGGTTCGGGATTTACGAGGAACCGCGTGCTATTATCCGCTCTATACCCGGTGTAGAGCTTAAGGAAATGGAACACAATCGGGAAAACTCCCTCTGCTGCGGATTGATGCTGGCCTTCGACTATCTTCCAGGAGTAGTCCATTGCGGGCAGAGGAAACTGGCCGAAGCGGAGGCTACCGGTGCCCAGTACCTAATCACTAACTGCGCCGGGTGCGGAAGCCAGTTCCACACCACCCTAACC
Organism: Thermanaeromonas toyohensis ToBE; assembly: GCF_900176005.1. NCBI lineage: Bacteria > Bacillati > Bacillota > Clostridia > Neomoorellales > Neomoorellaceae > Thermanaeromonas > Thermanaeromonas toyohensis. Next base: position 3,270,493 of record NZ_LT838272.1, read on the forward strand.
CTGGCCAATTCTAAGGTAAAGCAACTTGATCTCTCGGAGCTGGTAGCCATGGCCCTAGGTATCCCTACCGTGAACCAAACGCCCACTATACTTGCCTTTATGGAAAAGGTCACCGAACAGATGCGGGAAAGCAGGATGGTTAAGACCGGCTAGACTGGCTCTTAGGACAAAAGACTAACTTCAGCGCTTGATGTGATGTCAAAAAAGTTTAGGGAGGGCTCCCTTGACCCTGGAGCCCTCCCCCTCTAAACAACCTTCGCCGACGTCTTAAGTCTCTTGGAGCCCGTAAAAAGCTTAAGCAGGGCTATGTTAAAAATCTCGTTAGCCTGTACTTTGGCTAGCTCATAGGGCCCCAGCACAACTGAGGTGGGGCTGTACTCCCCGCAAACATCCACCCCTATTACCCGGGCCTTATTTTTTAAACTCCTAAGTAAGTAAAAGATAGGTCCTGGATGGAGCTCCCCCTGGTCCCAAGTAGTCCAGGCAAAGGGAGGGGCCAAAACATCTTTATCTAGGGAGATATATACCATTCGCCCTTCTACTTCCTGGGGCACCACTCGGATCGCTAGCGGGAAAGTCCTAGCCGGATAGATCTTAAACTTAACCATTTCGCCAGCGGAGCGGAGATGGCCTGAAACCCCAGGTAGCATTTCTTCCTGGACTCCCAATACATAAACTTCCTCCACCTGAGAAAGATTTAGAGCTTCCCTTAACCAGGAGCCACAGGAAACAAAGCCTGGTGGAGCAGTATTTAAATCTAGGTGCCAATCCAGGACTATCAAGGTAAACGGTAAAGGGATCTTCTTTAAAAAAAGCAAAGTAAGATGGTGATAATCTCCACTGCCCAAGAAACTTAAGCCCACCGGGACTTGGCTTAAGTTTAGGTTTACTTCCTCTAGGACCTTCCTAGGGCTCATAAATCGGAGGCTCCGCACCTGGCTTAAATCTACCAGGGCATCTCCTGCCTTAAGGAGCTTATTCTGCCATAACAGGGTAGCGTCGGTATTCAGCAAAGAAACGTACATGTTCACTACCAACACCCCCTACATATTCTTCAACATAAGGCAGGCTCCCGAGGCCAGAAGGGCTAATCCCAAAGCCTTCCACCAAGTAAACGGTATTTTTTCTAATCCAAAAAGGCCCCAGTGGTCGATAATAAGGGCGGTGGTAACCTGCCCTACTATTATAGCTGTAGTGGCCAGGGCCACTCCTGCTCGGGGTATACTGGCCACCACTCCATACGTAATAAGAACTCCTATAATACCCCCTAACAGCAAATACCAAGGGGCCTGGATAATTTTCCCTAAACTTCCTGGGCTTAAAGGAAAAAGGAGCAGAAGAACTACCGTAATAGTAGCGGTAAGGTGTACTACTAAAGTAGCTTGGAGGAGCCCTGTAATCTTCGCTAAGGCAGCATTTAGAGATCCCTGGACAGCCATAGCTACTCCAGAAAGGAGGGCTAAGACAAGGGCGAAGAGCATTGCACTTTAACACCTCTTTGTATCTTCTACAAGCGCCCCCTGGCCGGTTACCAGCTTCGAGTACGGCACTAGCGCATAGCAAGCCTTTAAAGCCCTTCCCCTTTAGTATGCCGCCCCAAGCCCACACCTAGACCTCTTGCCACCTAAAGTTTCTCCCTTGAGAGTCCCCCTACTTTTCCTAACTTTAAAGGGCTGAAATATTCCTTCCCTTTGTTGCGCACAATAACAAGTTGAGGCAGAAATTAAAAAGCGGGAGGAAAAACAAGTGGGGATATACCGGGAAACTATGGTTTTTACACTTGTCCTAATGCTTACCCTATGGTTATGGCCTTATCCCTCGGCCTTAAGTAAGGAGCGCTGTAACTGTAGCGGAGAAAACCGCACCCTTATCTATACTTCCCCACCCCTCCAAGGGCAGGATGTAATAGAACTGCAATTCCGGCTGGCTCAGCTCGGCTATTATTTTGGCCCGCTCACCGGCTTATATGATTGGAGCACCTTCCGCGCCGTAACAAATTTTCAACGACATCGGGGCCTTCCCGTTTCTGGGGAAGTAAACTCAAGCCTTTGGGAAGCTCTGCGCGGAGATATCCACCCTACAGCCCAGGCCACTACCCCTGGTCCTCCAGCCGGTAGCACCCTCAAAATACTGGTGGATACGGAAAAGCTACGCTTATATCTTTTAGTGGACGGCCAGATATTCCGAGAATACCCTATAGCTATAGGAAAGTATAGCACACCTTCACCTGTGGGAGAATGGAAAATAAGGGAAAAAACCTACGAAACCGGAGGCCCCCTAGGTACCAGGTGGCTAGGGCTTAATGTCCCCTGGGGAAATTACGGTATCCATGGTACCAATCGACCCTGGTCCATAGGCTGGGCAGCCTCCGCTGGTTGTTTTCGCATGTTCAATGAAGATATAGAGGAAATATTTCCTTGGATACCCCTTGGTACACCGGTGATCGTAAAGGGACCTTATGTTTTACCCACCCGACCCCTGAAACCCGGCTCCCAGGGACCCGAAGTGGTAAGTTTACAAGCCCGCCTTAGGGAGAAAGGCTTTTACCTCTTCGGGCCCACAGACGGGGACTATGGAGTCATGACTTCCCTGGCCATAAAGCAGTTCCAGCTGGCCCAAGGTTTAAAACCTACCGGCATAGCTGATAAAGAAACCTTAGAGGCCCTAGGTTTTGAGCTTCCCCTAGAACAAGAAAAAGCAAGATAAGGTTCGACAATCAAAAAGCAAACCCCCGCAAAATCCCGTACAAGTATAGAACTAGCAAACACAAGAAAAAAAGGGGCAACTGCCCCCTAACCTGACTTAAACCACACCCTTCTTAAGTTATTCAGCCACTACAGGCACAAATTTAAACTCCAAAGTATCTACTAGCCCCCGATTGGTGAGCCGAAGCTCGGGTATGACTGGTAAAGACAGGAGAGCCATAGTCATAAAGGGTGAAACGAGCTCGCACCCTAGCTTCCGCCAAGCCTTTAAAACTTCCTCCACTTGCCCTGCTACCACCTCCACAGGTTGATCAGACATAAGTCCCGCTACAGGTAAAGGGAGCAAGGCCAGCACTTGGCCGTCCTGCACCGCTACTAAGCCCCCGCCGCAGGTAGCCAAGGTATTACCAGCCAAGGCCATATCTTCTTCATTCACGCCTACAATCAAGAGGTTGTGGCTATCGTGGGCTACAGTGGAAGCCACCGCTCCCGCCTTTAAACCGAATCCTTGTACAAAACCCAACGCAATAGTACCTGTCGCCCGGTGGCGTTCCACTACAGCTACTTTGGCTATATCGCGAGAGGGTGAGGCTTTCAAATACCCGTCTTCTGCCTCCATTTCTACTAAGGTATGGCGGGTAAGGACACTGGCTTCGATTATTCTTATAACCCGCACCAATACCTTGTCCCGGCCTGGTGGGGCAGGTATTTGAAAATGGGAGGCTTTTAGGGGCTCCTTTAAGCGTACTGAATTTTTAACCTGAGGAGGATAATTAACGGAGGGCAATTCTATGGTAAGCTTGCCTTTCTCAGCCACTATACGTCCGGCTACCATAACCTTTTCGATCTTCACAGAAGCTAAATCAGAAAGGAACACAATGTCCGCCCAGCGTCCCGGGGCGATACTCCCTAGATCCTGGGCTACCCCAAAGCATTCAGCAGTGTTGAGGGTTACGGCCTGAATAGCGGTCACAGGATTTAAGCCTTCATTAATGGCCCTTCTCACCACATGATCCAGGTGGCCTAAGGAAAGAAGGGTTTCGGGATGGGTATCATCGGTAACCAAGATGGCCCGCCGGGCATCGATGCGATGTTCCGTCAAGCTTTTTACAGTTTCATGGATATCATGCCAGGCGGATCCTTCCCGCATCATAGCATACATTCCCAGGCGCATCCGGGCTAAGGCGTCTACCGCACGGGTAGATTCATGGCAGCAGCAAATCCCGGCCGCCGCATAAGCGGGCAAACCCTTTTCTATATCCGGCAGGGAATAATGCCCGGTAACCGGTTTACCCGCTTCCAGGGTAACCCTTATTTCACCATGGACACCCTCATCCCCGTTAAGAACGCCAGGGAAGTTCATCATCTCCCCTAGGCCAATTATATTTTCCCATTGCATGGCTGTAGCTACTTCTTCTGGACCAAAGGTCGCCCCAGCATCTTCCAGGCCGGGAGCAGCAGGGACACAGGAAGGCATGGTGGCATATACCCTTAAAGGGAGGTTACGTCCTTCTTCCACCATCAGTTTAACCCCTTCCAGGCCCAAAACATTGGCTATTTCATGGGGATCCATAAAAATAGTGGTGGTACCGTGGGGTAACACAGCCCGGGCGAACTGGGTTACCGTCACCATACTGCTTTCCACATGTAAATGCCCATCCAAGAAACCCGGAGCCAAGTAAAAACCGCTAGCTTCTATCACTTTAGTTTCCGGTCCGATGCAGTGATTCACATCACCCACCATAGCGATACGGCCATTCTTAACGGCAATATCCCAGTTTAAAATCTCTCCGGTAAAAACATTTATAACTTTACCCCCGCGTATTACCACATCGGCAGGTAGACGCCCGGTGGCCACGGCTACTAGCTCCTGGGTCATAGCTGCCAAATGGGTGGATGACATATCCCTTTTCCCCCTTTAAATCTTAAATAGCACTATTAAGTGCTATTTAAAGAATAATTTACTGTGTAAAGGTATGTCAACATGGACTCTAACTTAAGGCAGACCCTGGCTATCCCTATAACTCTCCGTTTTAGGTCCGGTCTTAAGTCTAGCCTAATTAGCTTTAGGGCTTTTACAATTTTCTAGCAAGTAGCAGGCAGGAATTTTTACATTAACAGCAAATAAATATATTATAGATTAAGTAAAACTTAAGTGCAGTCCTATTCATACCTGTCTTCGTATATCCCCAGTAATATGGTCTGGGGGTCTCTACCAGGCAACCGTAAATTGCCCGGCTACGAAGGCGGGCCTTAGCTTTAAGGTCCAGCCAGTTAGCCGGGTTAATTATTTTATAAAGTTTTAAGGAACGATTATTTTAAGGGGTAGGTGATAACCAATATGAGGGCCTGCTAAAGGGAAAATCTAAATAGGTATTTCCATGCACAATTAACCAATTTACTCGTTAGAAGGAGGGACTCTTTATTTATGTCCGGGTACGAAGGATTTCTGGAGAGGACTTTTAAACTAAAGGAAAATAATACCACGATCCGCACCGAGGTGTTAGCCGGTTTTACTACTTTCATGACCATGGCTTATATCATATTTGTAAATCCAGCCATCTTAAGCACCACCGGTATGAATTTTGGGGCCGTACTGGTAGCCACCATACTGGCTAGCGCAGTGGGTACTTTAATCATGGCCTTTTTGGCCAATTATCCCATTGCTATAGCCCCAGGTATGGGCTTAAATGCCTTCTTCGCTTTTACCATCGTCAAGCAAATGGGCTATCCCTGGGAAGCAGCTCTGGCTGCTGTGTTCATGAGCGGCGTCATCTTTATCATCTTGACCTTAACCAAGGCGCGGGAAGCTATTGTCAACTCCATTCCCCTCTCCCTTAAACTGGCCATCAGCGCTGGTATAGGCCTCTTTATAGCCCTCATCGGCCTGCAAAGCGCAGGTATAGTAGTATCCAATCCTGATACTCTAGTAAAGCTGGGGAACCTCCATCAGCCTTCAGTATTGCTAGCCATCGTAGGGCTCATCATCACCTCTGCTCTGGTGGCCCTGCGCATTAAAGGAGCCCTCTTATTGGGGATCCTCATCACCACTTTGTTGGGAATACCTCTAGGAATCACTAAAGTCGAAGGTTTGAAGATACTTAGCCTCCCGCCCAGTCTCTCTCCTACTTTGGGAGCTTTCACCCGGGGCTTGGGTAATCTCTTGGCAGCAGGAATTATACCTGTAATCTTTACCCTCACTTTCGTGGATCTCTTCGATACCCTGGGCACTCTAATTGGAGTAAGCAGCAAAGCAGGGCTTTTGGACGAAAAGGGGCACTTGCCCCGGGCAGGACAAGCCCTGATGTCCGATGCCATCGCCACCACGGTAGGTGCCATACTTGGAACCAGTACCTGCGTAGCCTACATTGAAAGCGCCTCCGGGGTAGCCGAGGGCGGCCGGACTGGTTTAACTTCTTTAGTAGTAGCTTTGCTCTTCTTAGCTTCCCTTTTCTTCTCTCCGCTGGTGGGTATGGTCCCGGCCGTGGCCACAGCACCCGTCTTAATCATCGTAGGTATTTTTATGATGGAACCTATAATGAAGATCGATTTTACTAACTTCTTAGAGGCGGCTCCAGCCTTTTTGACTATGGCCATCATGCCCTTCACCTACGATATAGCTCAAGGTATTGTCTGGGGTGTACTGGCTTACGTATTCTTACACCTTATCACTGGCCAGGCTAAAAAAGTAAGCTTAACTATGTGGATTCTAGCGGTCTTATTCCTTATACGTTTCTTCGTTTAACTTTTTGTAGCAAGTCTTTATAGTCCAAATTCTAGGGCCCTGGGAATAAAACCCTACGCCAAACCCCCAGGGCCCCCCTCACTGCCCGCCAGGAATTGCGAACCAGCTCAGCTATATCCCTACGGCTCGCCCCATCTACATGGACTCCGGCCACCACTACTGCTGGTACCCCTAAGCGTGCGGCCAAGAGGAGGGCAACTGGCCGCGCCAATTCGTCATCCTTATGGCCCACTACAGTCAAAACAGAGGCCGTGGAACTAGTCCTCCCGGTACCTTCCAAGCTCGGCCGTGGAACTGCTAAGGCTACCGCCCCCACGTGGGGCCTTTCACCCCCAAAGATATGGGCTACGATCCCGCCTTGGGTAAGAAAAAGGCGGCAGAATACCCGGAAGCGCCCCTTTCCAACCCAGCAAGTGATCAAGATTTCTCCTCCCTAGCAAGAGCCGCTCCCGGCCAGCGCTGGTAGAGCCCATGCTCTATATCCAGCTGATCCAGGATACGGCCTATCAAGTGATCTACTAGATCTTGTAAGCTCCGGGGATGATGATAGAAGGCAGGCATAGGTGGCAAAATAACAGCCCCCAGGCGGGCAAGCCTTAACATATTTTCCAAATGGATAGCATTTAAAGGGGTCTCCCGGGGAACTAAAATAAGTTTCCGACCTTCTTTTAACGTTACATCCGCTGCACGGCTTATAAGGTTTATAGCTAAGCCGTGGGCTATCGAGGCCAAGGTCTTCATACTACAAGGTACAATAATCATGCCCTGGTGCCTAAAGGAACCGCTGGCCAGGGCTGCTCCTAAGTCATCCTCACAGTAAAAGGCAGCCGCCAGTTTCCGCACAGCTTCCACTGTCCAAGAAGTTTCCATTTTTATAGTTTCTTCCGCCCAGCGACTTAAAATAAGATGCGTCTCTAAGCCTTTCTCCTTTAGTACCTCCAGAAGCCTTATGCCATAAATGGCTCCTGTAGCCCCGGTCATGGCCACTATCAACCGCATATCTTTACTCCTCTCCCGCTGCTTTAAGAAGGAGGCCCCACAGGAGATCAGCCTCGCTTATAATAATCTTTTCCGCCTTAAGCCCTCGCAAGATGGCCTCTAAAATAGTCACACCCGCCACTATAATATCTGCCCTCTCCGGTTGGAGGCCAGCTAACTTCCGCCGGGCTTCTAAGGGTAGGCTAAAAAGCTTTTTAAGCCAATAATTAACCCTCTCCTGGGTCAGAGATAGCCCATGTACCAACTCTGGTCTGTATACTCTAAGCCCTAGTTCCAGGGCGGCCAGGGTAGTAGCTGTTCCCCCGGTCCCTATCACCGCATTTTCCCTCTCCTGGGGAAGCTTAAACTGGGAAGGCCCGCATCGGCCACGGAGCTCTTCCAGCACCGGAGCCAAGATCTCCTCTATTTCCTCTAAAGTAGTAGCTTTTTCTGTACACCTTACAGCCCCTAAAGGGACGCTACGGAGGTTTAATTGGCCATTCTCCTCCCAAGCGAACTCCGTGCTGCCTCCGCCCACATCTACAGCCACCAAAGGCCCCTTTATTAGACCTTGCACCCCAGCCTGGACCCCTTTAAAGGTAAGGCGGGCTTCCTCTTCTCCTGCAATTATCTCTACCTTTACCCCTAGTTGGTCTTGTATATCATCCAACAGCTCCCTGGCATTTAAGGCTTCCCGCGCCGCGCTGGTGGCCACAGCAAGGAAATTCTGCAAAGGAAATTTACGCGCTCGCTCGACCAGCCGGCCCGCTGCCGCTACAGTGCGGCTTATGGATTCTGGGCTAAGCCTCCCTTCCTTAAAGCCCGCCATAAGACGGCTACTTTCTAGCTCAGCTAGGAGTGGCCGCACCCGACCACCCTCTACTTCCCCTACCAATAAACGTACAGAATTGGAGCCTATATCCAGGGCACCATAAATGGGCATCCCTTCGCCTTCCTTTTTCCTTGTGATTTACCTAGCCTAAACCTTACGAAGCTTTCTCCTATTTTCTAATCCACGTTTACCGGTAGCATATATCGGCGCCCAATCCCTGGAATTTCTCCACCAGGTTCTCGTAACCCCGGTGTATATGGTGGATACAGCTTATTTCCGTTTCGCCCTCGGCTATGAGCCCAGCTATAACCAGGGCAGCTCCGGCGCGCAGATCGGTGGCTTTTACTGCTGCACCAGTTATTTTTTCTGTTCCTTTGACTACAGCGCAGTGGCCTTCGATAACAATTTTAGCCCCCATGCGCTTTAACTCATGGACATGCATAAAGCGGTTTTCAAAGACAGTCTCTGTGATTACACTGGTACCTCGGGCTACTGTTAAAAGGGCCATAAACTGGGCCTGCATGTCCGTCGGGAAACCAGGGTAAGGCATGGTTTTTATATCCACAGCCTTAAGGGGAAGCTCACTCCGAACCCGCAGACCCCCGTTTTCCTCAATAAGAATAGCTCCTGCCTCAGTTAGTTTAGCCATCACTGCCTTAAGATGGGTGGGGATAACGTTTTCAATGAGAACGTCACCGCCTGTGGCAGCTGCAGCCACCATAAAGGTCCCGGCTTCAATACGGTCAGGGATAACAGCATGGGTAGTACCGTGGAGCTCCTTTACTCCTTCTATTTTAATAACCCGCGTACCAGCCCCCGTTACCCGGCCTCCCATGGCGTTAATGAAATTGGCCAGGTCTACAATCTCCGGCTCTCCTGCTGCATTCTCAATAGTGGTAACGCCTTGAGCCAGGGCGGCCGCCATCATTATATTTTCTGTAGCTCCTACACTAGGAAAATCGAGGTAAATTTGGGCCCCCTGTAAACGCCTAGCCCGGGCCTCCACCCAGCCATTTTTAACCTCGATTTCAGCACCTAAAGCCGCTAACCCCTTAAGATGCAGATCGATAGGGCGGGCACCGATGGCACATCCTCCAGGGAGGGCTATTTTTACCCTGCCTGTGCGGGCAAGTAAAGGCCCTAAGACCAAAAAAGAAGCCCTCATGCGGCGTACAAATTCATAAGGGGGCTCTATACCCTTTATCCCCTCGTTAATTATGGTCAAAGAGCCCTCCCCTGGAAACACCCGCATCCCCAATTCACTAACCACTCCACACATGGTATCCACATCGGCCAGGCGCGGGGTATCCTCCAGCCGGCATTCGCCTTCAGCCAGCAAACAAGCAGCTATAATGGGGAGCACAGCGTTCTTGGCTCCGCTTATAGTAACCCGGCCTTGTAACCGGGCTCCTCCTCTTACTATAATGCTCTCCAAGGTAGGCTATACCCCTTCTGTTAAGAAAAATTCACACCCATGATTATAGCATAGGCTCCTCAATATTCGCCAGCTAAAAGGGGCGAACCCAGGTAAAGGTAAGTTGTACCATCGGAGGCGTGAAAACGCAAAGCTACATTTAGGTTGGCCTTTTGACCAGCTACCTCCACCTTCTGGGGCAAGAGGGGCGAATAAGCGGTAATGCTTAATAATTCTTCCTCTTCCAGGCCTTCGATTTTACTGGCCTTTAGAATAGATAGGACCGACTGGACCTTTTCTTTCCGTTCTTCTAAAGAAAGGTAACCCGGTATCCGGCCAGTTAGCATATAAGTATACCGGGGTTCTGTTCGGCTATGTCCAAAAACCCTTGTCGCTCGTTCCTGCCATTCCTGTATCTGCGCCGCTACTCCTTTTCCTCCTATATTTCCTTCCCAGCTAAGGAGGAGATAGGTTTCCCCCTTACCACTTAAATCTTTTAAGCTTTGTACTGCTAAATATAAAAGTGTTCCTGGTTCTATCTTCCCCTCCCAGGATACAGACCGAAACCCAGGCTGGTTCTCCTTTTTCCAAGGCAAATCACCCTTTAGCCCTAGATCTTGTGCTGTTTCCCTGGCTTTTTTAAGTAGTTCTTCTAAGTCTAGAAAGGTTGGACTTAAAATACCCCAGGCCTCCAGTCTAACACTATCCCCTTGGGCACCCGCCACTTCCAGGGCACGGGCTAAAAGCTCAGGTACCTCTTTAGCTGTGACCGGGGTAAAATTCATTCCCGTAGCTCCATGTAGCTTGTTAAACCTTGCCGTTTCTCCTTTAGAAAGGAGTTTAGAAGTTAAGAAACCGCTTAAGATAAGGCTAAATATAAGGGCAAAACCTACCAGGCACCAAGTTTTCCTCTGACCCTCATTATGTATTCCCATATCCTTACCCCCTATAGAAGTTTATATCACCTCCTATTTTTGCCAGTCAAATGAGCTGTTAACCTGCAGGCTGGAGATAAAATGGAAAGGTAAAACCTAAAAATGGAAAAGAGCAAATTGAAGATAAAAAGAAAAACTTACGAAAGAAGATGGGAAAATATAATAAAGTAAACAAAAAGTGGTGGCGGGACTAATAATTAAACGGGACTAATAATTAAAGAAGAACTAGGGGGTAAGGAAGAAGCTTAAAATGCTAATTTAAGGTGCTAGGTCTTAATATGAGGCTTAATTAAGTTGGCCCGCAGCCTTAAGGCGGGCTATAGCCCGTTTTAAAGCGCTCTCCGCCCGCGCTATATCTAAGCCTGGGGGACGTTCCTTAAGCCTCTGTTCAGCCCTCTCCTTAGCTCGCCACGCCCTCTCCACATCGATCTCCTCTGCCTTTTCCGCAGTGTCCGCAAGAAGAAGTACCTGATCACCGGTTATTTCCACAAGCCCACCGCTTACGGCCAAGCGTTTCTCCTCCCCCCGGTAGCGATAAAAGACTACACCGGGTGTAAGGTGGGTAACCAAAGGAGCATGACCAGGTAACACCCCCAGATAACCGAGGGCCCCGGGTAGAATTAAACTATCTACCTGGGTAGACAAAACAATCCTTTCTGGGGTGACTACTTCCAACCGTAGGGTCCGGCCACTGGTCCCTTTTCCTTCCTCCACCATGGCCGTTAACCTCCCTCTTGCCTAATGTTATTTACATCATTTCTTTAGCCTTCTCTACTGCTTCATCAATGGTCCCCACCATGTAGAAAGCTTGCTCAGGGAGATGGTCATGACGGCCTTCCAGAATCTCTTTAAAGCCCCGGATGGTTTCCTTCAAGGGCACATATACCCCCGGCCGACCGGTGAAGGCCTCAGCTACATGGAAGGGCTGGGAGAGAAAACGTTGGATTTTCCGCGCCCGGGCTACGATCAGTTTATCTTCTTCCGACAACTCATCCATACCCAAGATAGCTATGATATCCTGCAGTTCCTTATAACGTTGCAAAACCCGCTGCACTCCTCGCGCCACCTGATAATGCTCTTCCCCGACTATCCTGGGATCTAAAATACGGGAAGTAGAATCCAAAGGATCTACAGCAGGGTATATACCTAACTCGGCTATCTGCCGGGAAAGCACAGTCGTGGCATCCAGGTGGGCGAAGGTAGTAGCCGGAGCAGGATCCGTCAAGTCGTCAGCGGGAACGTAAATAGCCTGCACCGAAGTAATGGAGCCCTTCTTGGTGGAAGTAATCCGCTCCTGCAAAGCGCCCATTTCCGTAGCTAAAGTAGGTTGGTAACCTACGGCCGAAGGCATTCTCCCCAGCAGGGCTGAAACCTCTGAACCGGCCTGGACAAAGCGGAAGATATTATCAATGAACAGGAGTACGTCCTGGCCTTCGGCATCCCGGAAGTACTCAGCCATAGTCAGCCCTGTTAAGCCCACCCGGAGGCGAGCCCCTGGTGGTTCATTCATCTGCCCAAAAACGAGGACCGTCTTGTCTAAAACGCCAGCCGCTTTCATCTCCAGCCACAGGTCATTCCCCTCGCGGGTACGCTCCCCTACTCCAGCGAATACAGAAAAACCGCCATGCTCATAAGCAATATTACGGATGAGTTCCATGATAATAACTGTCTTGCCCACCCCAGCTCCTCCGAACAGGCCGATCTTTCCGCCTTTAGGATAGGGAGCTAGCAAATCTACTACTTTAATCCCTGTCTCCAGGATCTCGGTGGAAGGTTCCTGCTCTTCAAAGGAGGGAGCTGGCCGGTGGATGGGCAAGCGTTCCGTAGCTTCCACCGGACCTAAGTTGTCGATGGGTTCACCCAATACGTTAAAAATGCGCCCGAGGGTGCCTCGGCCCACAGGTACAGTTATAGGTCCACCTGTATCAATAGCCGTCATACCTCGCTGGAGGCCATCGGTGGAAGCCAAAGCCACGCAGCGCACCGTATTGTTACCCAAGTGCTGCATGGCCTCCATGGTAAGGTTGATCCGGCCATCCTCGGTTTTAATAACAATAGCATTAAGCAGATCAGGTAGGTGATTAGGGAACTCTACATCTACCACCGGGCCAATAACCTGCACTACACGACCGATATTCAAAGGATTCACCCCCAAATTCTTCTCCATCAATCAGTACAGCTAGCCCTATAAATTATCTTAAGGCTTCAGCCCCGGCCACTACTTCCAAAATCTCCCTGGTGATGGCCGCCTGACGGGCACGGTTAAAGGACAGGGTGAGTTTTTCTATCATTTCGGCTGCATTCTCCGTAGCATTGTCCATAGCCGTCATCCGGGCTCCGTGCTCGCTGGCTTTAGCTTCTAAAAGAGCCCGGTATACCTCAATCTCTACATAGCGGGGAAGGAGCTCGGCCAGTAAGAGCTCGCGAGCTGGCTCATACAGGTATTCCAGGGCCCGAGGGGTTTCATCAGCTGGAGGAGAGATAGGTAAAAGCTTCACTACCTGGGGAACCTGTCTTAAAGCAGAGTAAAACCGGCTATAGATAAGGTGGATCTCATCGAGGGCACCTTCCAGGAATAGACGCTCTAGCTCCCGGGCTAACTTGCGAGCGAAGAGAAAATCAGGCACATCTTCTACCCCTGTATACTCGGCTAGGATCTCCACCCCTCGGCGCCGGAAGAAATCCCGCCCTTTACGCCCTACCGTAATAAGGGCGCAAGCTCTATTTTCCTTTTCCAGGCGTTCCTGGGCCAGGCGTATAAGGTTGGCATTATAGCCGCCGGCTAGCCCCCGGTCAGCGGTTATAAGACAATAGCCCACTTTACGAACCTCACGTTTCCTGGCCAAGGGCTGAACGCCACCTTCGCCGCTGGCCAGGAGACGCCCCACCACTTGCCGGATCTTATCCCCATAGGGCCGCCCAGCGGTTACTTTATCCTGTATCTTGCGCAACTTAGCGGCAGCCACCATTTTCATGGCCTTGGTGATCTGCTGGGTATTTTTTATGCTGCGGATGCGGCGTTTGAGATCCCGCATGGTGGGCATGGTCTTTATACTCACCCCTCTTGATTAGCCTTTATAAATCTAAAAAGTGGCCTTCACTTCCCCAATAGCCTGCTTAAGCTGGGCCTCAATTTCAGGGGTAAGCTCCTTTTTCTCCCTAATTCCAGCTAGAACCTCCGGCCTTTGCGAACGGAGATACCGGAGAAATTCTGCTTCAAAGGGTCGTACCCTCTCCACCGGGAGATCATCTAGGTAACCATTTATAGCGGCATAAAGAACAGCTACTTGTTCTTCCACCGGCATAGGCTGGTACTGATCTTGTTTTAGGATCTCTACCATACGCTCGCCCCGGGCTAGCCTGGCCTGGGTGGCCTTATCCAAATCAGAACCGAACTGGGCGAAGGCAGCCAGTTCCCGGTATTGGGCCAGATCCAGACGCAGCCGCCCTGCCACTTGCTTCATGGCTTTAATCTGGGCAGCACCGCCTACGCGGGACACGGAAAGACCCACGTTTATGGCCGGCCGCACCCCGGCGTAGAAAAGATCGGATTCTAAGTAAATCTGGCCGTCGGTAATGGAGATAACGTTGGTGGGAATGTAGGCCGAAACGTCACCGGCCTGGGTTTCGATGATGGGTAGGGCCGTAAGGGATCCTCCGCCCATCTCATCCGAAAGGCGGGCAGCCCTCTCTAAAAGCCGGGAATGTAAGTAGAAAACGTCACCCGGGTAAGCCTCTCTTCCTGGCGGGCGCCTAAGGAGCAGGGAAAGCTCCCGGTAAGCTGCCGCATGTTTAGAAAGGTCATCGTAGATGCATAGCACATCCCGGTGTTGTTCGTACATAAAGTATTCGCCCATGGCGCACCCGGCATAAGGTGCTATATAGAGCATAGGAGCCGGTTCACTGGCGGTGGCGGAAACCACTATGGTATAATCCATGGCCCCGTGCTCTTCTAACTTACGCACCACACCGGCTACTGTAGAGGCCTTCTGGCCGATGGCTACATAGATGCAGATTACATTCTGCCCCTTCTGGTTGATGATAGTATCGACGGCGATGGCTGTCTTACCCGTCTGCCGGTCACCTATAATGAGCTCTCTCTGGCCGCGGCCTATGGGTATCATGGCATCTATGGCCTTGATCCCTGTCTGGAGGGGAGTGTTAACAGGCTGACGGTAGATTACGCCGGGTGCTGGAGATTCTACCGGCCGGAACCGGTCGGTGTGGATAGGTCCCTTTCCATCTATGGGCTGACCCAGGGCATTGACCACCCGGCCGATCAAAGCCTCTCCTACCGGCACCTCAGTGATGCGCCCGGTCCGTTTGACCCGGTCGCCCTCCTTGATGTGGGTATAGGGACCTAGGATCACGCATCCTACGTTGTCCTCCTCTAAGTTAAGCACCATGCCAAAGGTTCCACCAGGAAACTCCAGCAATTCCCCCGCCATGGCCTTCTCCAGGCCGTAGATACGCGCGATCCCATCACCCACCTGGGTGACAATGCCCACCTCAGCTACTTCTACTTCCGCCTCAAATTCTTCTATTTGCTTCTTTAAAATACTAGTGATCTCATCTGGTCGGATACCCAAAGGGGCCTCACCTCTTTGAACTTAAAGCTTTAAGGCTTAAGCTCTACCCGGCGCAAGCTTTCCTTAAAAAGTTCCAGGCGTTTCTTTATACTAGCATCCAAGATGCGATCCCCCACCCGCACTACCAGGCCTCCTAGGATTTCCTGGTCCAGACGGATTTTTAAGCGGACCTTCCGACCTAGCAAGCGGCTTAGCTTCCCTTTAAGTTCCTCTTTAAGGCTTTCCGGTAAAGGGAAAGCCACCGTCACCTCAGCCTCCACAATCCCTTCTGCCCAATCGACCAGGCGCCTAAATTGATAGACGATTTCGGGTAAAAGGCGCTCCCGACGCTTTTCCAAAACCAGACCTAAGAATCTCCTGGTGTCTTGCTCCAGGTGGGGGAAAACTTCCTTGAGGAGCTCCTCCTTTTGTTTTGGCGCTATAAGCTGGTGATAAAGAAGCCGCCGGAAGTCCTCGTTCTTCTCTAGGCTTTCGACAACTTGGCCCAACTCTTCTTTTACCCGGGACAAGTTACCCCTCTCCTGGGCCAAGGAATATAAGGCCTGGGCATATCGCTTAGCTACCCTGGAACTCATTGTAGCCTCTCCACCTTAAGTAGAGACTCTTTTAGGAGCCTCTCCTGATCCTCCGGTGTCAAGGATCTCTCCAGGATCTTTTGAGCCACCAGCACGGCTAATCCAGCCGCTTCATCACGTATAGCTGCTAAGGCCCTAGCCTTTTCTCCCGCAATTTCTGCCCGGGCAGCTTCCAGGGTACGGTTAGCCTCCTCCCGTGCCTGGGCGAGGATCTCTTCCCGCATCTCCTCACCCAGCCGGGTGGCCCGCTCAATTATAGCTTGGGCCTCGCGCCGGGCCCCAGCCAGCTTATCTTCGTATTCTTTAAGAAGCTTCTCCGCTTTTTCCTTTGCTGCTTGTGCATCCTGCAGGGAACCCTCTATTTTGGCCTCTCGTTCGGCCAAGATCTTCCCCAGCGGCTTATATAGCAGAAGGTAAAGGACCCCCATGACTATAAGAAGATCTAGCACTTGCCATAGGAAAGTCCAAAAGTTGAAATTTAGGGCCCGAAAGATGGCCTCCAAAGGGAACCCCCCTTCGACCCGCCTAACTTTAGCCAAAGGCCTAACCCTAGCTAAACCACCTTTTACCTGCAAGCGATGGTCCAGGGGGACAGGCAAGGAACGACTAGCCCTTATAAAGTCCGCCTGTCCACCCCTCCTCGCCTACTACAGTTTGGTCCACATGAGAATAGCTATAACAAAGGAGAACAAAGTGAGGGCCTCCATAAAGGCCAGGGACAGAAGCAAGGTTGTACGGATATCCCCTGAGGCTTCGGGTTGCCGAGCGATACCTTCCATCGCCCGGGCAGCTGCATTACCTTGTCCCAGGGCTGACCCCAAGGCTGCCATACCAATGGCTAAGCCTACACCGATAAATCCGAGCATCTTTTACCCTCCTTTTAGCTTGGTTACGGCCTTAAAATTTAGTGGCCGTGGATGAAGTTAGCTATATAAGTCACGGTTAACAGGGTAAAAACAAAGGCCTGGATGAAACCCATAATAACCCCTAGAAGCATAACCGGCGTAGGCACCAGGAAAGGTACTAGAATAGCTAGTATAGTGACCACCATTTCTTCGCCAAACATGTTCCCAAAAAGACGTAAGGAGAGGGAAACGGGCTTGACCATCTCTTCTATCACGTTTAGAGGGAACAAAAAGGGCGCAGGGGAGAAGAAATGCTTTATATACCCTTTAAGCCCTTTTTTCTTTATAGCGATAAGTTGAACTAGGATTATGGTGGTAACCCCGAAGGCCGCTGTGGTACTTAAATCCATGGTGGGCGGCTTCATACCAGGTATAAACCAAGAGAGGTTTAAGCTTAAGATGAAGATAAAAAGGGTGGCCACTAGAGGAAGATATTTACGGCCCTCCTTGCCCATGGTCTCTTCCAAAAGCCCCAATATAAACTGGAGGACCATCTCCAGAAGATGCTGGGGCCCACGGGGGATAAATTGCAGCTTTCTGGTAAGGAAAAAGACCCCTACAAAGAGAATGACCATCACAATCCAGGTATTTACTACCGTGGAATATACCGGGATAGGCCCTAAGTAGAAAACCACATGGGGTCGGACATGTTCCATAACAGCAGCTAGTTCATGGAGCTTCTCAGCCATCATTTTTTATCCCCCCTCCCTTTCACAACTAAAGCCGGCTTTTCTTAAGGGCCGGGACAAAAAGGGTTACTGCCTCCGCAAGGTAAGCCAGCATGGGCAGAATAAGCCCTCCCAGAACACCCAAAAGAAAAGCCGGACCCTTTACTGCCGCTAAAACTAAAAGAAAGAAGCTTACACTCATCCGCGCTAGAGCACGAGCTAAAAAAGTGTAATAAGCCCTCCCGGGGGAAAGGTGACCTGTTCTCTCCACCGCCCGCTCTAGCCAATATTGAAATAGAAAAGATACTGGAAGGGCCAAAAGGACACCCAGGCTAAAGGATAATTCCTTCAAGAACAATCCTCCGCCTATAAGAACACCTGCCCCCATAAGCATCCCTAGCTTAACTTTTTGGTCCCTGCCTCCCGCCTGGCCTTTCCTCCTTCCCATCTCCTAGAATACCGATCTCCTTTACTATACTATAAAACCCCACCGCAACACCTAGCAGCACTCCTAAAACCATTAGCCAAGGCTGGGTGCCCAGCCGCCTGTCTAGCCATTGGCCAGCCCAGAACCCCAAAAAGATACTTACCCCCAAGGTGATCCCTAGGGAAAAAGCCAAATTAGCATACTTAGCATAGCTCCAGTAATCTTTAGCCCAGCGGGGCTCCTTCAAAAAACCTCTACCCCCTATACATGGTGGTTGGCTGGGCTTAATTAAAACTTACCAGGTCAGTGTTAGGGTTTGCTAAAAGTTTTTGTCACACGAATAGTAGGTATTCGCTTTTTTCATCTAAAATCCTTTTAAAGGGCCCTTAAAATTTGTGGTTTTTTATTATAGCCTTTTATTATAGCCTTCCCTTATCCCTTATTTCTTGCCCTTGCGCTTCACCTAGATAGGTAAACTCTGGCGGTGGAGCCAGGGCAAAGCCAAAATAATAACGCAGGAACCCCCGTATGCGCTTGGAAGCCTGGCCGTCCCCGTAAGGATTGACAGCCTGGGCCATTTTGAGATAACTTCCTTGGTCCTCCAATAACTCCTTAGTGGCCGCCACTATAACTTCCTTAGATGTCCCCACCAGGCGGACAGTCCCCGCCTGTACTGCCTCCGGGCGCTCCGTAACCTCCCGGAGGACCAGCACGGGTTTGCCCAGAGCCGGAGCTTCTTCTTGCAACCCCCCTGAGTCAGTTAGTACCAAATAGGAACGAGCCATGAGGTTTACAAAAGGCTCATAATCCAACGGCTCAATTAAATGCACCCCGGGGATTCCCTTTAGGATTTCCTCAGCCATATCACGAACGCGGGGGTTCTTATGAACCGGAAAGACAATTTCCACCTCCGGGTGCTGTTCCTTTATCTCCCGCAGGGCAGAAAAGATCTCCTGCATAGGGCCTCCCCAATTTTCCCTCCGGTGAGCGGTAACCAAGATTATGCGCTTGGTGAAATCTAAGCTAGCTAGGACCGGATCCGTGAAACTATAATCCTTACGAACAGTAGCCTTTAAAGCATCAATGACCGTATTACCTGTAACATAGATACGCTCAGCCGGTACCCCTTCCTGGAGAAGATTCTGGCGGGCCTTACAAGTAGGCGCAAAATGAACATCGCTTAAGGCCCCTGTCAAGCGCCGATTCATTTCCTCCGGATAAGGGGCATATTTGTCACCCGTGCGTAAGCCTGCCTCTACATGCCCCACAGCCACCTGCCGGTAAAAAGCGGCCAGGGCAGCTACAAAGGTAGTAGTGGTATCCCCATGGACTAAAACCAGGTCCGGCTTCTCCCGGTCCAGCACCCGCACCAGGCCCTCTAAGGCCCGTATAGTTATCTCCTCCAAGCTTTGGCCAGGCCGCATGATATTTAAGTCGTATTCCGGTTCTATAGAAAAAAGCCTCAAAACTTGATCCAGCATCTCTCGATGCTGGGCCGTCACCGCTACCAGGCAATGGAACTCTTCTTTATGTTTTTTAAGTTCTTGTACCACCGGAGCCATCTTTATAGCCTCCGGGCGGGTACCGAAAACGGTAAGGACCTTGACAGGTGGCAAAGTTCCCGCCTCCAGCCCTAATCTAAATATCCTTTGCGTCGGAGTTTTTCCACATGCTCTTGTAAGGCCTGCTGGAGGTCCACCCCATATTGTTCTTCCAGCACAAACATCAAGGATACAGCTGTCTGGGCCACATCCAACAACTCCCGGGTAATGGTTCGCATCACTTCTTTTTCATTTACCTCCACCTTTTCGCCACTTAAGCCCCGGAGCTTACCTATGGCCTGGGCTAATTCGCCAGCTTCCTCCATAAGCTTAAGGGCTGTAGATTCCATGGTGGGGGTGAGCTTGTTAAGCCGCGGTAAGGCGATAATTTTCTGCTGCACAGCCATTCTTCCCTTCCAGCAGGCATCCTGAAGAATTAGGTAAGCGCTATTTGCTTTTTCACTCCTCTTCCTCTAACCCAACCAACCAGTCCTTTAGGGAAACAGAAATTTGCGTAAGCCCAATGCCTTTAAGCTTTAAAAGCTCTAAAGCATACGGGTGCACACGATATTCAGTAGCATAATATATATGGCCTATCCCAGCCTGGATGATAAGTTTCACGCAGTTTAAACAAGGGAAATGCGTAACGTAGAGGCTTGCCCCTTCTGTGGCCACACCAAAACGGGCACATTGGGTCAGGGCATTAGCTTCAGCATGTACAGTACGGATACAGTGGCCTTCCTCCATCTTGCAGCCCACATCAGAGCAATGGACCTCGCCAGAGACCGAGCCGTTATACCCTGTAGCTATAATACGCTTGTCCCTGGTGATAACGCACCCTACCTTAAGCCGCAAGCAAGTAGAACGGGAGGCCAGCAATTTAGCCTGGGCCATGAAATACTCGTCCCAAGAAAGACGCCCCAAAGTTTTATCCTTCCCCCTCCCGTCACTATACCATAAAACGAGTTTACCATAAAATAAAAAAGGCCCGCAAGGACGGCTCTTAAAGTCCCTGGGCTTCAAACTAAAGCGATGCGGGCGGGGCCTAAGCTAACCCTTCATACAACGGAAACTTCCGGCATAGCTCGTCCACAATTTGGCGGGCCCGTTCTAACTTCCTTTCCTCCTTCCCATAGGATAAGGCGAGGTCTATAGCCTCGGCTATCTTCTCCATAGTTTCCTCGTCCATACCCCTGGTTGTTACTGCGGCAGTTCCCAAGCGGATACCGCTAGTAACATGGGGTTTTTGCGGATCAAAGGGGATAGCGTTCTTATTCACAGTAATCCGTACAGAACCTAAAATTTCTTCGGCCTCCCGGCCCGTCACCCCTTTGTTCCTCAGGTCCACTAGAAGGAGGTGGTTATCTGTACCCCCGGAAACCAGGTTAAACCCGTATCTTTTAAGGGCCTCGGCCAAAGCCCTGGCATTAGCCACTATCTTCTGTTGATAGTCTTTAAACTCTGGCTCCATGGCCTCTTTGAAGGCCACGGCCTTGGCCGCTATAACGTGCATAAGGGGCCCACCCTGTATACCCGGAAATACTGCCTTGTCTATAAGTCCAGCATACTCCTTAAAGCAAAGGATAAGTCCCCCACGCGGTCCTCGTAAGGTTTTATGGGTGGTGCTGGTTACAAAATGAGCATAGGGGACCGGGCTAGGATGTACCCCCGCAGCCACCAACCCTGCAATATGGGCCATATCCACCATAAGAAAAGCCCCTACCTCATCGGCTATCTCCCGGAACCTAGCGAAGTCGATGATCCGGGGATAAGCACTGGCTCCAGCTATGATAAGTTTAGGACGATGCTGTCGCGCTAAATTAGCCACCTGATCATAGTCGATATACCCGGTAGAAGGGTCTACCCCGTAAAAAACAAAGTTATAGTATTTCCCCGACAGGCTCACCGGGCTACCATGGGTTAAGTGGCCGCCGTGGGCCAAATTCATCCCCATTACCGTATCTCCAGGCTTAAGGACAGCTAAATATACCGCAGTATTAGCTTGGCTCCCTGAATGCGGTTGCACATTGGCATGTTCCGCTCCGAAAAGGGTACAGGCCCGCTCCCGGGCCAGGTTCTCCACTACATCCACCCACTGGCAACCACCATAGTAGCGACGGCCAGGATAACCCTCGGCATATTTATTGGTCAAAATACTCCCCATAGCAGATAAGACCGCAGGGCTTACAAAATTCTCCGAAGCTATAAGTTCTAAATGGGATTGTTGGCGCTTTAACTCTTGGGCAATGGCCTCTGCCACTTCAGGATCATACTCTTCTAACGGTAAAAGGTTCATGATGGTAAAGCCTCCCTTTTCACCCTATGCTCCCCCACCCCTCGGCATTAGGCACCCAAGCTGGGAAACTATCCTCTAACGGTAAACTGCCCGTTCCCCACCGATCAAAGCTGGCCGGGTACGCGCGAAGGTCAAATGAGCAGCTCCAATAGTTTTAACCTCCAAGCGTACAGGCACGGCCACCGGCTTAAGGTGCATACCGATTAAAGTCCCGCCTATATCCATCCCCGCATGGGCTTGGATGTGGGATACGACTACGGGGCGATGTAACGCCCGGTAAGTAGCCGTAGCCAGCGCTCCGCCAGCTTTAAGGACGGGAACTACAGTAACTTCTTCGAGGCCATAAATTTCTGCTGCCTGGGCCTCGACCACCAGAGCCCGGTTTAAATGCTCGCAACACTGGGCAGCTAAGTATACCTGGTATTCGCGCGTGGCTTTAAGCAAGCCCCGGACTACCTGTTCTCCTATCTCCAAGGAAGAAGCCGTACCTATTCTCTTCCCCGCTATCTCGCTAGTGCTACAACCGACCACCAAAATTTGCCCGGGTTTAAGCCCGGCCACCTTTAAAAATTCCCGCGTCACCTGGGCTACCTGTTCGGTTAAATCTTGTTCATCCAAATCTTGGAAAGAAAGGCTACCTGGCTCGCACCCGCAAGAAACCTTTTCCGAAGCTAAACGGCCAGCATAGTCCCTTTCTATTTCAGCTATCTTAGCCACCCGGCGGGCATGGCGACCTCCCAGGAATCCTGCTTTAAGCCAAACAGCCACAATCTCCCGGGCCAGGGCCGGGCCTATAACCCGGCCTCCTAAGGTTAAAATATTAGCATCGTTATGCTCCCGGGAAGCGCGGGCCGAATAAGTATCGTGACAAAGGGCCGCCCGGATGCCAGGAACTTTGTTGGCGGCAATGGCTACCCCTATCCCGGTACCGCAACAGAGGATCCCCCTATCAAACTCCCCCCGGGCCACTGCCTCGGCTACTATTCTGGCCTGGTCCGGATAATCTACGGCCTCTGGCGAGTAGGTACCAAAATCGTAGTAGCTAAAACCCTCTTCTTCCAAGAATTTTTTAATCTCCTCTTTGAGGGAAAAGCCCCCGTGATCGCTAGCCAAAGCAATACGCAATCTCACTTTAAATCACCCGGCAATTATTAAGTATTATTTAATGTTCGACTTAAAGTTAAAAAATCCTCCTGTAACTAAACTTGCGTATAAAATTATTTCTTATTGCCCCTCTTGCCTTTTGTTCTTTTTCACCCTTCGATTCTAGGGCTCCCTACGGGTTTATCTTGTCTTGGGGGCTTCTTGTGTACTTATAATACCTTAAAACTCCTTGCTTTCCCTTCCTTCTCCTTGCCCCCAACCTTGCTTAAACTTCTCCAGGGCCTGTCCGATAAGTTCCTTAAGTTCCAGGGCACAAGAGCGGTAAATCTCTAAAGGCTCTCCTATGGGGTCCCGGATATCCCCTGGCTGGCCTGTAGCATATTCCTTGAGGGTAAATATTTTACCCCTTATCTGGGGAAAACGGGTCAAAAGAATATCTTTGTGCCTTTCTTCCATGGTAAGGATTAGGTCAGCCTTCTCTACCAATTCGGGGGCTACGCTGCGCGCTTGGTGGTCCTTCAGATCCACCCCCAATTCTGCTGCTGCCTGGATCGCTTCCCAAGTAGCCGGTGCTCCTGGCCAGGCTGCTACACCGGCTGAAAGGATCTCCACCTGAAGCCCTCTCTCCTGGGCCAGTTTTTTGCCTAAGCCTTCCGCCATACTACTACGGCATGTGTTTCCGGTGCAGACAAAGAGGATACCAGGCATAGTTCGTCCTCCCTGCCCTTTTAGCCTACTAGCATCTTCAACCCTATAACCACCAATATTACGCCCCCCAGGACTTCCGCCTTTTCGCCGAGCCTGCGCCCTGCCCGGCGGCCTAGGATAAAACCTAAACCTGTCATGGTACCTGCAATTAATCCCATGAGAAATACGGTAAGGGAAAGGTTTACCTGCAGGGCGCCCAGACCGAACCCCACCGTCAAGGAATCAAGACTTACGCTGCCGGCCAGTAAAAAAATCGCCCCTACCCCCTGGGTAACCCCTCCGAAGGGACCCCCAGGTAAGCGTTTTTCCCCCAGAACTTCACTTAGCATAAGGATACCGAGGGCTGTCAACACGCTAGCCCCTACCACCGCCGCCAATCTCCCCAGGATCCGCCCGACCATGAGGCCCAAGGAAAAACCGAATAAGGGCATAATTACATGTAATAATCCCACCAAGCCGGATAAAAATAAGGCTGACCGACCTTTAAGGCCCGCCATCCCTAAGCCAGCGGCCAGGGAAAAAGCATCTGTGCCCAAGGCCATGGCCACTAGCAACACTGCTGCCACACTATCCATGTCTTATCCTCCCTAGGCCTGGATTACCCGGTAACCGGCAGCTTTGCGCAGTCTGTTCATAATGGCCAGGCCTAGCCCCTCTTCGGGAAAGGTTTCTACTAAGATAACCTCCGCCCGCTGCCGGTCGCAGTTGCGCAGGGCGGCAAAAAGCCGGGCCGCGATTTGAGAAAGAT
This sequence comes from Thermanaeromonas toyohensis ToBE, assembly GCF_900176005.1. NCBI lineage: Bacteria > Bacillati > Bacillota > Clostridia > Neomoorellales > Neomoorellaceae > Thermanaeromonas > Thermanaeromonas toyohensis. The sequence goes on from NZ_LT838272.1 coordinate 3,294,663, forward strand.
CCTCCCTGCTCCCCAAAACCTCCAGATAATCTGGGCGCGGTTCTTTAAGATAACTGCTTGCTGTCTCCACTGTAGCCAGTACCGCTACCCGCAAACCCTTCCTTTTAAAGGTTTCTACCATTTCCCGGATACGCCTCACCATACGGGGTAAGTCGCCCGCTACAAGGTATACCTCACCCTCTGGGGCGTAATGGGTATACTTCATACCTGGGGCCTTAGGCCGGCTCATCCCCTCTCCGAGCACAGCCGGATCCACAGCCACCTCTCCTAAAACTTCCTCTAGCTGCTCCTTAGTGATACCGCCGGGCCGTAGGATAGTAGGGACAGGTGAAGTGAGATCTAAAACAGTAGACTCCACCCCCACGTACGTCGGGCCCCCATCCACCACAGCATCTATCTTCCCCCGCAGGTCCCGCAAAACGTGGTGTCCAGTAGTAGGGCTGGGACGTCCAGAAAGGTTAGCGCTAGGCGCCGCAACAGGTAACCTTGCCGCTTTAATAAGGGCCAAGGCCACGGGGTGAGCTGGCATACGTATAGCTATAGTATTAAGCCCTGCCGTAACCTCGGGCGGTACCACCTCACTTTTAGGAAGCACTAAGGTGAGGGGGCCAGGCCAAAACCGTTGGATGAGAAGCAAAGCCTGGGGGGGTAGATGGGTGGTCAAGGCCTGCAACATGGGAAGGTTAGCCACATGGACTATCAAAGGGTTATCCTGGGGCCTACCCTTAGCCCAAAATATACGTTTAACAGCCCGGCTATCCAGGGCATTGGCTCCTAACCCGTAGACTGTCTCCGTAGGAAAGGCCACCACTCCCCCACGTTGTAAAATACGAGCCGCTAGCCGGATCTTATGTAACTCTGGCACCCGGGGATCGATTTTTATATATTTAGTCCTTTTAAGCTTAAGCACCTATTTCACCTCTATGTGGATCTTAAGGAGTTTATTCCCCTGGCCAGGCTTTCTACCCGGCGGGCCAGGAAACATCGGGGCCTTCCCCCGTAATCCTGTATTATCTCGCCCTCAGTAAAGGCTCCGGTAGCCCGGACCAATCCTTTAACCCTTTCCCCTTGATCCCAGCCTATCTCTAAAGCCAGCCACCCGCCCGGTTTAAGGAGAGCCGCTGCCTGGGGTAGAAGCCGGGCGATTACTTTAAGCCCATTTTTCCCACCATCAAGAGCCAGGCGCGGCTCATAACCCACTTCCCTGGGTAGTTGTTTCAATTCCTCCGTAGGTATGTAAGGAAGATTAGCCACCACCGCGTCCAGACGTTCCTTTCTGGCGTGCCGGCCGGCTAAAAGGGGTTCCAGGAGATCTCCCACAAGGAAAAAGATGCGGTCCGCCACCCCTGCCCGCTTAGCATTTTCCCGGGCTACTTCTAGAGCCTCGGGGCTTATGTCCAGGGCATAAAGAAAGGCCTGGGGTAAATAATAGGCCAGACTTACCGCTATAGCACCACTCCCTGTACCTACATCGGCTGCTACCCAGGGTTTATCCCGCTCCACCCGGTCTAGCATAGTTTCTACCAAAACCTCAGTATCCCTCCGGGGTATGAGCACCTGGGGGGTAACTTTAAAGGTGAGGCCCATGAACTCCTGCTGGCCAGTCAAATACTGCAGCGGATAACCTTTAGCCCGTTCCTCCACCATCTTCCAAAAAGTGTCTTCCGCTTCTCCCAGCAGGGGTTGCTCGGGCCGGGCGAGGACCTGAGCCCGCGTTAACCCGGTAGCGAAGGATAGCAATACTTCTGCCTCCAGGCGCGGCCGTTCGATCCCCGCCTTCTTAAAGATCTGCGTTGCCCGGGCCAGGGCCTGGGCAAAATTCCTACCCGCCCTGGCTGAGGCACCCAATATAACTTCCACCCCACTTTTTGTTGGTATCCTAACTTGTATTGTTTTGGGGATGCTTTATTACTTTAACTTCTGCTTTTAACCCTATTTCTTTAATCTTTAACCTTACTCTAACTGTTTTAGCCTCTCAGCTTGATCCGAGGCTACCAAAGCATCTATGATTTCATCCAGGTCGCCATCTAAAACCGCATCTAAACGGTGGAGGGTTAAGCCTATACGGTGGTCTGTAACTCGGTTCTGGGGGAAATTATAGGTGCGGATGCGCTCGCTACGATCACCTGTACCCACTTGCGAACGGCGAGCAGCTGCTAGCTCGTTATGCTGCTGTGCCCTAGCCATATCCAAGAGCCGGGCCCGCAGCACCTTTAAGGCCTTCTCCCTGTTCTTAAGCTGAGACCTCTCATCCTGGCAGGTCACCACCAAGCCCGTGGGCAGATGGGTGATGCGTACCGCGGAATAAGTAGTATTTACCGATTGCCCCCCATGACCGCTAGAGCAGAAAGTATCAATACGGAGATCTTCAGGCTTTATCTCCACCTCCACTTCTTCTGCTTCGGGTAACACAGCCACTGTAGCCGTGGAGGTGTGGATGCGCCCGCCAGACTCTGTAACTGGTATCCGCTGCACCCGGTGCACACCGCTCTCGAACTTCAAACGGCTATAAGCTCCCCGCCCTTCTATAGAAAAGACGATTTCTTTGAAGCCCCCCAGCTCTGTAGGATGGGCATCAACCACTTCTGTACGCCAGCCCTTATTTTCAGCATAACGCTGGTACATGCGGAAAAGATCCGCCGCGAAAAGGGCTGCTTCTTCCCCACCGGCTCCAGCCCGGATCTCCATGATAATGTTCTTTTCATCATTAGGATCCTTGGGGAGCAACAAAATCTTAAGCCTTTTTTCTAGTTTTTCCTTCTCTTCCTCTAACCTTTCCATCTCTTCTTTAAGGAGGGCGATGAATTCGCGATCTTGGCTTTCGCCTAGCATTTCGCGCGCTGTAGCTAACTCTTCTTCCACCTGGCGGTAGCGCCGGAAGGTAGTTACAATTTCTTCCAACTCAGTATAAGCTTTAGCCGTCTTCTGTAACTGCTGGGGATCCGCCAAAACGACCGGATCCGTCATAAGCCTTGCCAATTCTTCGTACTTCTCTTCCAGTTCCTTAAGTTTTTCTAGCATTTTATACCACCTCCCCTGCGCCAGCCTCATCCTTAGCGGCTATAAGGGCCCGCAGGGCCACCTCCAGCATTCCATCATCAGGCTCCCGGGTAGTAAGCCTCTGTAACCATAGCCCTGGGGCTATGACCAGCCGTACTATAGGGGATTTTAGATTCCGGCTGGCCAGTTTGATTACTTCATAAGCTGACCCGGCCACTAAAGGTAACAGTAAAATACGGGAAACAAGCCGCCACCAGAACCCGCCTTTACCTAAGAAAGAGAAGAAGAAAATGCTAAACACCAGTACCAGGAGAAGGAAGCTGGTACCGCAACGCGGATGTAAAGTAGAATAAGGCCGTACCTTCTCCAGGGTAAGCTGTTCTCCTGCCTCTAAAGCATTTATGACTTTATGTTCTGCCCCATGATACTGGAAAACCCGCTGGATATCCCTGACCCGCGATATGGCTACTATATAAGCTAAAAATAAGCTTAAGCGCAAGGTCCCCTCTAGCAAATTTTGCCCATAAAGGGGCAGCCAGGGGTGGGCTAACATGGCCACTACAGCGGGCATGACTACAAAGAGGCCTATAGCCAGAGCTAAGGCTAAAACCACAGTCAAAACCAAATCCCGGGGTTTAAGCTCTTCCCCCTCCTCTTCCAGCGCAAGACCAGCCGAAAAGCTTAAATATTTTATACCCAGAACTAGGGATTCCACCAGGGCCACTACACCCCGGAAGAAGGGGAGCTTTAATAACCAATAACGCGAGGCCCAAGAGGCAAAGGGCTGGGTTTCTACCAGAATATCCCCTGCCGGCCGCCGTATAGCTACAGCCAGCCGATGGGGCCCTCGCATCATAACCCCTTCAATAACCGCTTGGCCACCGTATTGTACTTCTGGCATAAACAAAAGCCTCCATATAAGAAAAAGCAGAGCCCCGGGCTCCGCTTCTCCCCTTACTTACCATATTTTTGTCTAAACTTTTCTATACGACCCCCACGTTCCACTACCACTTGCCGGGCGCCCGTATAAAAAGGGTGGCAGTTAGAACACACTTCCACCCGGATCTCCTTCTTAGTGGAGCGGGTTTCAATAACGTTTCCGCAAGCGCATATAATGCGCGCTTTATCGTAAGGGGGATGAATACCGGGCTTCATGAACATCACCTCCGGGCAATATAGGGCTCATTTAAGTATAGCATAGAAGACCGGGCCATGCAAATAGCCGCCAAGGCCGCGCACAAAAAAACCGGCCTAAAGGCCGGCGCTTTTTGGAATGGGGCTATTTTAGAAAACGTAACGGGTTTACAGGTCGACCTTTCTCCCACACCTCAAAATGCAAGTGGGGACCAGTAGCCCTGCCGCTACTTCCTACTTTAGCTATTATTTGACCCGCCTCTACATATTCACCCGGCGCCACCAAGTTAACCTCATTATGGGCATAAAGGGTCTTTAAACCTTGCCCATGGTCCAAGATAACTGTCCGACCGTATATACCATTCCGCCATCCAGAAAACTCCACTGTCCCCGACCAGGCGGAACGGATAAGGCTACCTGCTTCAGCAGCGATGTCTATCCCATGGTGGAATTCTTCGTCCCGCCACCCGAAGAAGGAAGTTATGGGGCCTATCACCGGCCAAAGGAAGGAAAACCTGCTCCGGGAAGCTAGATGGGCCAAATTTCCCCGCGCAGGCTTACGGCCTTCAGGCAAGGTAAGTAAAGTACCTATCTGGAGGGTACGGGGATTGGTTATGCCATTAGCTTCCATGATCTCTTCCACGGTCAAGCCGAAGGCCTGGGCGATTCCCCATATTGTATCTCCCTTTTCTACTTCGTAGGTCCGTCCCCGCTCGTAGGGTAACACCAGAAATTGACCAGTAGTGAGGGTAGCTGCCGGATCCAAGTCATTCATAGCCGCCAGGAGTTCAGCATCCAGATGGTACCGCCGGGCTATATTTTGTATAGTATCCCCCTTCTCTACCTGGTACAGGCGCGTCAACACGTTAACCCGGGAGGCCAGTTCCTCGTACTGGGCAGGCGCCAGGACAGCCGCCACCTGCTGCAAGTCCTCCACGACGGCCGCCTCGGCCTGGTAACCCTCCCTGCTGGTTCCGGGCAGAAAACCTGCTAAAGCCAAAAAGCCAGCCAGGGCCAGGCCTGCTGCCCTGCGTATTAACATAACGTTACCATCACCCCTTAACGGAGGAGTTGCTGGTATGTGTTTCCACCAGCTTGCTAATAGTCTAACCTGTACCAGGCAGGATTATACTAGGAGCTGGACATATCTTATTATGATTGATTTTACACCTTGCTTTCCCGGGGAAATAAGGCAGGTAGGGCGCGCAAGAGATCGCGATTGCTTTTAGTTTTTCGCATGGCGTCGATAAGCATTTCGGCCACTTCCACAGTACCCAGGTGGGCTGTGGCCCGCCGGAAATGCCAGACCAGTTCCAGTTCTTCGGGTGAGAGGAGGAGCTCTTCGCGCCGGGTACCAGAGCGCTTAACATCGATGGCCGGAAAGATCCTTCTTTCCGCCAACTTGCGATCCAGGATGAGCTCCATGTTACCCGTACCCTTAAATTCTTCAAAGATCACTTCATCCATACGGCTACCGGTATCGATAAGGGCCGTAGCTACAATGGTAAGGCTTCCCCCCTCCTCCACTTTACGGGCCGCACCGAAAAACCTCTTAGGTTTGTAGAGGGCCGCCGGATCCACACCCCCTGATAGGGTACGGCCGCTGGGAGGAACGACCAGGTTGTTAGCCCGGGCTAAGCGGGTGATGCTGTCCAGCAGCACCACTACATCCTTCTTATGCTCCACCAGCCGCTTGGCCCTCTCCAGTACCATATCCGCTACCTTGACGTGGTTTTCCGGGAGCTCGTCAAAGGTAGAGCTCACTACCTCTCCCTTAACCGAGCGCTCGATATCAGTAACTTCTTCCGGGCGTTCATCGATGAGCAATATGATTAATACAATATCTGGGTAATTGGTGGTAATACTATTGGCGATTTTTTTTAACAACACGGTCTTACCAGCCTTAGGGGGAGAAACGATAAGAGCCCGTTGCCCCTTACCTAAAGGAGCGATAAGATCGATTATCCGTGTGGAGGGATCGTTATCCGGGGTTTCCAAGGTAAGTCGCTCATAAGGAAATACGGGTGTGAGGGCATCAAAGTGCAGCCTCTGCAGGGCAGTTTCTGGATTTTCGCCGTTAACTTCTTCCACCCTAAGAAGAGCGTAATATCGTTCATTATCTTTAGGCGGGCGTATCAAACCCTTCACCTTATCCCCCGTCCGCAAGTCAAAGCGGCGGATCTGGGAAGGGGAAACATAAATATCATCTTCACTGGGAAGATAAGCGAAGGGGCGCAAAAACCCGTAACCGTCAGGAAGGATTTCCAAGATGCCCTGGGCCTGTAAAGGCTCGCCCGGTTGTTCCTCTGCCCGCTCAAGTACTTCGCTACGCTCCGGTTGCTCAGCCGCCTGTTCTGGTGGTCCTATCTTTAAGGGCTCCCCCTCCCGCTCCCGGATCGCAGCCCGTCCCTCGGGCTGGGCCACCCTTTCGGGTTTCTCTAAAGGTTCCTGTCGGGGACCTGGCCTCTCCAAAGGGACCTCCCGCTTAACTTCTTCTTCAGATTCGCGTTCCAAAGTTCCCTTAGACGGCTGCTTTTCTGCTAAGAGTTTGGCCAGCTCAGCCACCAGTTCTTTTTTGCGTAACCTATAGTACCCCTTAACCCCCATCTCCCGGGCCAGACGCCTAAGCTCGATTATATTTTTAGTTTCCAATTCCCTTAAATGCAAGGAAGAAACAACCTCCATTTTATTTTACTTTAAGCTTTTCCCAGTCAGCTAAAAATCTAGCCAAGCCGACATCAGTCAAGGGATGTTTGATCATTTGAAGAAGGACTGAATAAGGAACAGTGGCGATGTCAGCACCTAAACGAGCGGCTTCAAGTACATGTAACGGATGGCGGATACTGGCGGCAATAATCTCTGTGCTTAATCCATACTGAGCGAAGATGGAAACCACATCGTGTAAAACTTCCATTCCTTCCTGGCCTACATCATCCAGGCGGCCAATAAAAGGGCTGACGAAGGTAGCTCCAGCTAAGGCTGCCAGTAAAGCTTGGTTAGCAGAGAAAACTAAGGTAACGTTAGTTTTAATACCCTCCTGGGAGAGGATCTTGACTGCCTTCAATCCCTCAGTTGTTATAGGTATTTTAATAACCACATTAGGGTGTATCGAGGCTAGCTCCCTGGCCTCCTTAAGCATACCCGGGGTTTCCTGGCTTATAACCTCTGCGCTTATGGGCCCATCCACCAGCTGGCAAATTTCTTCTATTACCTGGCGTAAGGGGCGGCCTTCCCGAGCTACCAGCGATGGGTTAGTAGTTACACCAGAAATTATACCCAGTTCAGCGGCTGCTTTAATCTCTTCTATATTGGCTGTATCGAGAAAAATGCGCAAAAATAGCACCCCCTTTAGGTTTATTTTTTATTTTCACCACGGCGAGGGAAAATCCTGCTAAAGCCAGCACTTGTCCTGGGCTAAAGTAAAACCCGACGGCTTGGACGTCGGGCTTAAAAGGAGATTTCCATAAGTGTAAGGAGCTTTATTTTAGAATTAGCTTTTCCGAGGCTTAAAAGAGTGGCAAGCCGTATCATCTGAAGTCCGTACCCGGCGATCACCGCTTGAGCGTACTTCGATGCTGTCTGCTGTACAGGCCATGTTATTCCAGTATTGACATTCCTCCACCCCACATTTAATGTTCGGCATGGATACCGCCTCCTTTTAGGGATTGCTCTTAGACCTTTATGGTTAGCGTCCCCCAGGAGGCAGATTTTATGTAAAACCAATTTTAAGCTTTACCTGCGCAGCCGAAAACCCTCATTTTATGCCGGATTACCTCCCGTGCTGCTTCCCGCGCCGGCCCTAAGATCTTGCGAGGATCGATCTCTTCTGGTCGAGAGCTTAACTCCTCGCGCACCTTCTTCAAGAAAGCTATCCGGATATCAGTATCTATGTTAACTTTCCGCACCCCCAGGCTAATGGCTTGCCGCAGGGCCTCATCAGGTACCCCCGAAGAACCATGTAAAACTAAGGGGATCTGGGTACGTTCACGGATTTTTTTAAGGCGTTCAAAGTCTAGGCGCGGCTCCCCTTTATATACTCCATGGGCAGTCCCTACAGCTACCGCCAGGGCGTCCACCCCTGTCTCCCGTACAAAGCGCTGGGCCTCTTCTGGATCTGTAAAGGTGGCCTCATAGCTAGAAACCTGTATATGATCCTCTGTACCCATAATACGGCCCAATTCCCCTTCCACCGATACTCCCATAGGTCGCGCAATCTCTACCACCTGCCGGGTTATAGCTATATTCTCCTCCAAAGGGAATTTGGAACCGTCTAACATTACAGAAGTGAAGCCTGCCCGTAAAGCTTTAAGCACTTGCTCCCGGTCGGTCCCATGGTCCAAGTGAAGGACCACCGGAACCCGAGTGCTCTCCGCCGCGGCCCGGACGAGGGAAACTATATAATTTAGCCCGGCATATTTCAGGGCTCCCTGGCTGGCCTGGATGATCACCGGGGCTTTCTCTGCTTCGGCAGCTTCCACAATGGCCTGAACTATTTCCATGTTATTACAATTAAAAGCTCCTACCGCATAGGAGCCCTCTTCGGCCTTTTTTAATACCTCCCTTAAACTCACCAAAGGCATCCTTCTATCCCCTCGCTTAAAGTCCATTTTAAATTATATCCAACGGCCATCTAGGATACCCAGATCGGCTGCTAGCTCGGCTAAGGTGTGGTCCAACTGCTTCGTTGCCTGCTGGACCAAGGATGGAGGACCTAAGAAGCCCGCTTCAAGCCCTGTATCCTCACAAAAAAAGGTAAAAAGTTCCTGGCCCAAGACCTCCCACCGGGGAAAATGCCAAAAATGTAAGCCCCCGCAGATTACGCAGTTTAGCTGTATCCACAGCCCCTTGCCCTTCTGCCTACCTATATCTAAAAGAGGAGTTCCACAAGGACATTTAATGGGGAAGCTACTCCGTCCCAAAGAGAAAAGGGAAAAATTATAAACCTCTAAACTCCCACAACCTGGGCAGTAGAGGGCGCAAGCCACTTCCGTACAGATTACCATAGGTACTTTTCCTTCCTAGTTTCCACGAGTTTATAATTCGCTATCCCTCTGTAAAATCCTCCAAAGTTACCTTTAAAAACACAATCAAGTAATTTAAGGGCCCGGCCCCTAGGGACCGGGCTCATCTATTTAGCCAGTTAAAACTTCTAGATCTGGGTAGCATTGCTGGGCTAAAGCTATATCTACTAGATGGTAAAGGTGGGAAAGATCAAAAGGCTTATGGAGAAAATACTGCACACCCAGCTTTCGCGCTTGCTCCGCTAAGTCCTTATCTTCATAGGCCGTCACCACAATTATTGGTAACGACCAGGCTCTCCTATGTAGTTCTCGTAGAAACTCCACTCCGCTCATACCCGGCATTTTCATATCCAATATAGCTAGGCTAGGCTTCTCGGATATTATCTTTTGTAGCCCTTCTTCCCCGCTTGCCGCCTGGAAGACTCTAAAACCTGCCTGGCGCAGGGCTTCCAATAGCAGACGGCGTACACCTGGCTGGTCATCTACAATTAATATAGAATCTTTTTTCAGACCAGCTCACCTCCCATCCCCTGCGGGAGTACTTAGTCAGGCTCCGCTAAATCATCCGCTAAAATTAAAGGGAAGGGGATCCGCTCCTCTAAATCTACAATATATTCGCTTAAAAGCCCAAGAATTCCTCCTCCCCTAAGTTTCCGGTAGCTTATCTGGCCCTGAAGCCTGCTTTATCTTTTAAGCCTCGCCATTCCCCGGTGGGTAAGCGCAAAAGATAAGGTTCTCCTTCTCGCAGATATAACCGAGGAAGGCGAGCCGAAGTAAAGGGGCGACCTAGGCTTATCTCTACCTCTTCCCCTTCTTGCGCAGGAATATCTCCCAAATCTACCAAAGAAAGCTGCATGCCCACCCTACCTATTATGGGAACTGGTCTTCCTCGTACAAGGACCGCCTCCTCCCGGTGTTGCCACCCCCAATAGGCGAGAAAAGTTTTGGCCAGGAAACGGAGCAAATCTGGCCAAGATTTCGGCCGCGTGATAGCCGTCAACCCTAAGCCATCAGCATACCCCAAAGGTAAAACCCCCAAGCGGGTGGCACGTTTTGTTACATAATCGCCCCCATATCCTACCGCCGTACCCGCCGGAACCTCCCGGATATGGAGCAGACGGGCTTTAACCTTCCACGGATCCTGTAACTTAATCTCCTGGTGTATTGTCCCTGCTGGATAATGACCATAAAGAAGGGTTCCCACCCGGACCATATCCAAATGCATCTCTGGATAGGCAAGGCAGGCATAGCTATTGGCAATATGTTTTAAAGGGATCTTTAAGCCCTCTTCCTCCAGCTCCTGGCATACCCGGAAAAACAAACGGAACTGCTCCCAAGCCTTGCGGCTATGGGCAGCTTGAGCCAGGTGAGTATAGGCGCCTTCCACCACCACACCTGGCCAGGAAAGAATATCCCTTATTAAGGCTTTGACCTCTTCTGGCTCTAAACCTGCGCGGTACATACCACTCTCGATTTTAAGATGGATGCGGGCAAGCCGACCGGTCTCCCTAACAGCTTGAGCCACGGCTTCGGCCCCCCAGCGACTGGCTACTGCTAAAGTAAGCCCCCAAGCTAAGGCCTGGGGGATCTCTTCGGGCAATAAAGGGCTCATAACCAAAATAGGTATGGTAATGCCCTGCCGCCGGAGTTCTACCCCTTCGGCCAGGGTGGTGACCCCCAGGTAGTCCGCACCAGCCTGGCAGAACACCCGGGCAGCTTCTACAGCACCAGCACCATAGGCGTCAGCCTTGACTACAGCCAGTAAACGGGTAAAGGGCCTAAGTATCTTTTTTACCTCGCGTAAATTGTTCTCTAGGGCCGTCACTTCTATTTCTACCCAGCGGGGTCCCAAAAGCCCATATAACCCGGCCCTGGCCAGATGTTCTTGCTCCATCTCCTGCACCCCTGCCTTTTTATGGAGCCCTACTAATCTTCTCCCACAACAAGGGAACCCCCTCCCTGGCCTGCCCTGCTCTTTAACCTCCAAAAGAGCAGGTGGCGGAAGAAAGAATAGGCCGGTTGGGCCACCCGCCAGAGCCAGTAGTAAAAAGGGGAATATACCAAGTCATATTCCCCGATAAATTCAGTAAACACACCGCCGAAGCCCTTTTTAAACCGGTAAAGCCCATACAAGGGATGCTCTGGAGAAGTATCTCCAGGAACTCCGCGGAAATCGTACAGGGTACAACCCTGCTCCCGGGCCCAGCAGATCATGGTCCATTGCAAAAGATAATTAGGCATCACATTGCGATGGCGGTTACTGGAAGCACCGTACAGGTACCAAGCCTTATCTCCCAGTATAAAGGCTAAAGTGCCAGCGATGGGTTCTCCTTGGTAGTAAGCTAAGAAAAGCTTGGCATAGCCCCGTTCTACTAATTCCCTCCATAAAGTAAGAAAATAATCATAAGAACGTATGAGAAAACCATCCCTTAAGGCCGTCTCTTGCAGCAACTCATAAAATATCGGGAGATCCTCCAGGGTGCAATCTGTCTTTACTCTAACACCCCGGCGCTGGGCCAAGCCCAAGTTGTACCGCGTTTTAGGGTGAAAGTTCTTCTTTATCTCTTCTAGGGAAGGAGTAAGGCTTAAACGGAAGACATACCGGGGCTGAACCCCTTCAAAGCCGGTACCCTGGGTAGCCAGACGAAAACCTAAGCTTTTAAGGAGTTCTTTAACTTCTGTCCGCTCCGCCGGAATGGCAGGATCAATCTTAAGGAGAATAGCCCCTTCCTGCCGGGCCAGTTCCTGGACGGCTTGGAACAGAAAACGTACCAAGGAAGGATTCCCGAAATCCACCACCGGCCCCCGGGGGGCATAAAAGATGCTTTTACCGATATAGGGTAGCCGCCGTTTAAGAAGGGAAACTGCGGCTACCAGGCGGCCATCCTCCTCCACTACCAAGCGCAAGGGTTTCCACCCGGTTTTAGCCTTCACCTCGCCCCAGGCGAAGGTTTGCAAAATATGACCCTGGGGATGGTTAGCCACAAAACCATCAAAAAGCTTCTCTTCTTCAGGGGATATAAGGCGGTACTTTAAACCCATTTAAGTTCACCCTTTTTAAGGGCATAAGCCACTGCTGCCCCGATAAAGTCGCGGAAGAGGGGATGGGGTCGGTTGGGACGGGACTTAAACTCCGGGTGGAACTGGCAGGCTACAAACCAAGGATGGTCTTCCAATTCAATGATCTCCACCAGGCGGCCGTCTAAGGAGGTACCGCTTATAACGAGGCCTTTAGAGGTTAGCTCAGATCGGAAAGCATTGTTAAACTCGTACCGGTGCCGGTGCCTCTCATAGACCACCGCCTCACTATAGGCCGCCCGCGCCCGGGTTCCCTCCTTAAGACGGCAAGGATAAGCGCCCAGGCGCATGGTACCCCCCAAATTTTCTACTTCCTTCTGTTCAGGCAAAAGGTCGATAACTGGATAGGGAGTGCCAGGATCGAATTCAGCGCTGTGGGCCCCCTGTAAGCCGCATACATGCCGGGCAAACTCCACTACCGCTAGCTGCATCCCCAGGCAAATACCCAGATAAGGTATTTTGTTCTCCCTCGCCCACTGAGCAGCCAGGATTTTCCCTTCTATACCCCGCTCACCAAATCCTCCAGGTACTAGAATACCCGCACATCCCTCCAAGGCCTTATCCACACCATTAGGAGTAAGCTCACCAGAGTAGATCCAGCGGATGTTCACCGCCACCTCGTGGGCTAAACCGCCGTGGCGCAGGGCCTCCACAACGCTAAGATAGGCGTCGGGCAAAGTTATATATTTTCCCACTAGGGCGATGGTCACCTGGTGCTTAGGGTTTTTTAGCCGGGCTACCATGGCCCGCCAATCATCAAGCTGGGGAGGTCCGCATTGTAAGCCCAATTTCTCCACCACAATACGATCCAGGCCTTCTTTCTCCATCATAAGGGGTACCTCGTAAATAGATTCCACATCCACGGCCTGGATTACAGCTTCCCTTTCAATATCGCAGAATAGAGCGATCTTTTCTGCCATCTCCTGGGATAAGGGTCTCTCCGACCGACAAACAATAATATCCGGCTGGATACCTATGGAGCGCAATTCCTTTACACTATGCTGGGTGGGCTTGGTCTTGGCTTCCCCTGCCGCTTTTAAATAGGGTACCAGGGTTACGTGGATATATAAAACCCGGTCGCGGCCTATATCGCTTTTAAGCTGCCTAATGGCTTCCAGGAAGGGAAGGGACTCTATATCGCCAACAGTCCCCCCTATCTCAGTAATCACCACATCCGGGCTGGTTTCCTGGGCTATCTGGTATATCCGCTCTTTAATTTCATTAGTTACGTGGGGGATCACCTGGACTGTGCCCCCTAGGTAATCTCCCCGCCTTTCCTTGGTGATTACCGACCAGTAAACTTTACCGGCCGTGACATTGCTAGCCTTAGTTAGGTTTATATCTACAAAACGCTCATAATGGCCCAGGTCCAGATCTGTTTCTGCCCCGTCTTCGGTTACAAAAACCTCCCCGTGCTGGTAGGGGTTCATGGTCCCCGCATCTACGTTAATGTAGGGATCGAATTTTTGAATGGCTACCTTAAGCCCCCGGCTTTTTAAAAGCCTACCTAAAGAAGCGGCGGTTATCCCCTTCCCCAAGGAAGAGACGACACCGCCGGTGATAAAGATAAACTTAGTATTATTCCCCATCCTAGACTACATCCTCTCAGGTGCACTGATACCTAATAGGTGCAACACATTACGCAAAGTAATACGCGTAGCCTGTACTAATATAAGCCGCGGTCCCCGCAAAGCCTCTTCATCAGCTAGGACCCGGCAGTGGGTATAAAACGTATGGAAGAGGGCGGCCAGCTCTTGGGCATAGCGAGTTAACCGGTGGGGTTCTAGCGCCCGGGCAGCGCCCGCCACAACCTCCGGTAACTCAGCGATCTTTTTAACCAGCGCAAGCTCCGCCGGATGCTTTAGCAGGTTTAAATCCACTTCTTGGGGGGAAGGCACTTCTAAGCCCCGCTCCTTAGCCAGGCGCAGGATGCTGCAGATACGGGCATGGGCATACTGTACATAGTATACAGGATTTTCAGCTGTCTGGGAACGGGCTAGATCCAGGTCAAAATCCAGGTGGCTATCTGGTTTAAGCATAACAAAAAAGAAACGCGCTGCATCCCGCCCGACCTCTTCCAGGAGCTCCTCCAAGGTGACGTATTGGCCGGTGCGCTTGGACATGCGTAAGATTTCTCCCCCCTGGAAAAGCCGGACAAGCTGCATGAGGACTATCTCCAGTTTACTCGGATCATACCCCAGGGCAGCCAGAGCGCTCTTTAAGCGCCCTACATGCCCGTGGTGATCAGCACCCCAGATGTTGATAATGCGCTTAAAACCCCGCTCGAACTTATTACGATGATAGGCTATATCGGCCGCGAAATAGGTAGGTACCCCGTTCTGGCGTACCAGCACCTCATCCTTCTCCTCGCCAAAGGCTGTACTTTTAAACCACAAGGCACCGTCCCTTTCGTAAATATAACCCCGTTCCTTAAGATCCTCTATCACCTGGGCTACAGCTCCAGATTCATGAAGGCTGCGCTCGCTAAACCATACGTCGTAGTAAACCCCGAAATCCTCCAGCACCTTCTTTATAGCGGCCAATTTCTCCTGTAAAGCAAAACGGGTCAGAGCTTCCCGGCGCTCAACCGGGTCCCCATGGAGGTACTTATCCCCTTCTTGCTCAATAAAACGCTGAACCGTATCGATAAGGTCGCGGCCGTGGTATCCTTCCTCCGGTATTTCAGCCTTTATACCGAAGGCTTGAAGATAACGGGCTTCCAGGGAAAGTCCGAAGTTTTCAATTTGGTTTCCAGCATCGTTAATATAGAACTCGCGAGTCACCTCGTGACCAGTAGCAGTAAGCAAATTAGCAATGACATCCCCTAAAGCTGCGCCCCGAGCATTGCCCATGTGCAAAAGTCCTGTGGGATTGGCGCTTACAAACTCCACCTGGACCTTCTCCCCTTGGCCGATATTGGACCAGCCATAGTAGTGATCCTCGGCCAGCACAGCCGGCAATACTGGAAGGGCCCAGGTTTCCTCTAAAGTAAAATTGATGAAGCCTGGACCAGCCACCTCCACCTTGGCCACCCCAGGCAAAGGGCGGGGCAGGTGCCGCACTAAGATTTCCGCCAGCTCCCGGGGAGAACGGCGGGCCTGGCGAGCCAGCACAAAGGCTATGTTGGCAGCAAAATCGCCATGCTCCTTTTCCCTAGGTACTTCAAGCACAAAAGTGGGCAGCTCGTCGTAAGCCACCTCGCCGGCTGCCCTAGCACTGGCCGCGGCCTCCAGCAAGGCCCGGGCCAGCCGCGTTTTCATCTCTTGGACTATGTTCACGGTAACCTCCTATAAAGAACTTACAGTAATCTCCAGCTGGTTATTGCTCACCTTTTCGTCTTCCAGCTGCAATTCATATTCTAGATTAATACTTCCCCCTGCCTCTGTCAAGTCAACTTCTACCTTAGAAGGAAGGATAGTGAGGCGTAAGATACCATAAGGGGTGACGTAGAATCCATCGCTTAGAACCCCTTCTTCAAAGGTAGCCTTGTACTCAGTCCGGCCCATACGGTTTAAGGTAACTCGCGTGCGCTCTACTTTAAGGGAAGTAGTGATGCCTTCCATACCAGCCAGGCTGGATTCATTATACAGGATGTAAAAATGATCCTCGCGGCTGAAGAGCTGACCCGCCGTGATGAATTCAATGGAACTCTGTTCCCCCCAATCCGTAGTCTGGGTGCCCTTGACTTTAAGCAGCACCTCTTTTTTCACCCGCCCCCACCCTTTCTTTAAAATTAAAACCGGCTACTGATTATATTCGTTTTTTTGAGGTAATTTCCTCTTATTAACTTGCTATTAAGATAACTTTTAGGCCTTCCTTTTTATGGTTTGAGCCTTCCTTTTTATGGCCTCGGTTCCTACCGGCTTCCAGCCCCAGCAACTCTCTGATCCTCCGGCAGCCACCCTTCCCACCGCTAAGGCCACGGCCGCCACTTCGCCCATAAGGCGTTCGAAGGTTTCCGGGTGGAGGGATTGGGGGCCATCGCAGAGGGCGCGGGCCGGGTCGGGATGTACTTCCACTAAAAGGCCATCAGCACCAGCAGCAATGGCTGCCCGGGCTAGGGGGACTACATATTTCCAATTCCCCGTCCCGTGGCTGGGATCTACAATGATGGGAAGGTGGGAATTCTCTTTCACCACAGCTATGGCTGCCAAATCCAAAGTAAAGCGGGTGGCTGTCTCGAAGGTGCGGATACCCCTCTCGCAGAGAATAACCTGGGGATTGCCCGTATCTAGAATATATTCAGCAGCTAGCAACCACTCCTCAATGGTGGCCGCAAGCCCCCGTTTAAGTAGTATAGGTTTTCCAGTAGCTCCAGCCTCTTTAAGGAGCCGAAAGTTCTGCATATTTCGAGCCCCTATCTGCAAAGCATCAGCGTATTCAGCTACCAGGGGAACATCCCGCGTATCCAGCACTTCTGTAACAAAGGGTAACCCTGTCTCTTCCCGTACCCGGGCCAGGATTTTCAATCCTTCCTCCTCTAACCCCTGGAAAGAGTACGGGGAAGTACGGGGTTTAAAGGCTCCACCCCGTAAAATCTGGGCTCCGGCTTCCTTAACTGCCCAAGCAGTTACCATAAGCTGTTCTTCGCTTTCCACAGCGCATGGCCCGGCCATTACTACTATACTCCGCCCTCCTATAGGTACACCCCCTATACGCACGATGGTAGGGGTGTTCTTTAACTCCTTGCTTACTAGCTTATAGGGCTTGAGGATAGGCACGATCTTCTCCACCCCGGGAAGGTTGACCAAAGCATCCGAACTTAAAGCCCTTTTATCTCCAATGGCACCTATAACCGTCTTCTCCTGGCCGTAAATGGGATGGGCCTTAAAGCCTAATTCTTCTAAACGCCGGCACACCATGGCTATCTCTTCCCGAGTGGCGCCAGGCTGCATAACTACTATCATAGCTTAAAGACTACCTCCCTAAAAAATTTAAGCTCCCCGTCCCAGGGACGGGGAGCTTCTACCCGCGGTACCACCCTAGTTGACCCTTAAAGTTCAAGGGCCCACCTCTTTATAGGGTACGGGAAAAGTGGGCTTCCCCTTTTCCGATACCCCCTCCCTTTTAACGGCGGGAGCTCCGGCTAAACCTACTAGTGGGTATGCTCACCCACATTCAGCCTGCTTCTCCGAGGAGAACTTCAAAGTGCAGGGCTTAACCGGCCTCCCACCCTCGCCGGCTCGCTGGGTAAGCCGCCACACTTCTACTTTTCCTCTTCCTCGAATTTAAGGCCTTAATTTTAATTTTATGTTTTTGGTGTTACTATAGCATAGTAAAGCTTGGCCCGTCAAGGGGAGGGGGGCAAAAAGGGCTCCCCCGGAGCCTGACCATCATGGGTAGAAAGGTATTTGATATACTGGGCCACATAGTAATTAAAGCCTGTTAACGGCTTCCCCCGAACAGCCAGGTTCCACTTCTCTTTTGTTTCGGCACTCTCTAGGTGCCAGCTCTGTACCGCGCGGCTAAAATAACTCCGGATTTTCTGCTGGTTAAGCGTGTTGGGATTCATGGGGACGAAATAACTCCGGGCATAATTTACCCCCTTCCATTTTCCAAATACTACGGTTTTCCCTAAAGCGCCGCTGGCATCCATAGACATGAGAGGTGCGCTCACCTTAGCCATATCCCCTCACCTCCTTCCGGCCTCTATTCTACTTAAGGCCGGAAGAAGGTGCCAATTCCGTAACTGCCGACCTAATACCTGGAGATAGGCTCTAAAATAAACCAAAATAAAAAATTCCCCCCTATTATCCTTTAAAACTCCCTGGGAGGATCCGTTTAGGAGTTCCCACCCAGGGATAAAACAGGAAGGCCCCCCTGACTACCAGCCCCCCTTGAAAATACTATGGGTTCTGCATAGCAATACAGGCAGCCAGAGGGGCACCTCATGCTATACCATCCGAGATCGATGGAATGGGTGCATCCACAAGATAGCCGCTGCCCCTTGGACTTATCCGTCCGGCACGCTTGACCTTGGGGATGGAGGGCTGTTAAAAGATACCCATCTATACATCTAGATACTGGCCAGCCGGGAATACAGCAAGCATAAAGGGTGGCCCCTTCTTCGGCCGCTGTGGTAGCTAGATTTTCCCATATCTCCCGCCGTTCCTTTAAGCTAAGTTCTAGGGCCTTAAATCCCTGGGAAGCTAGTCTCCGCTGCACCTTGGGATAAACTTCCATAAAGGAAGTAGAAAAGTCGCGAACTCCAGCTCGAGCTGCTTCCCGGATGATCTCTGGCACCTTCTCTATATTGGACAAAATTTTCTTCCCCCGCTCTAAAACCACTAAGGGATCGGGACGGAGCCGGAGACGCCGGGGATCCCCTAAGAAATCGATAAGTTCTGGTAACCTGGCCAGCACCTCCTCTGGCCGGGGAACCCGGGGTTCTAGCGGTGTTCCTCCTAGACCAGTAACGGTGAGATGGACATAGAGTTGGTCGTATTTTTTTAAAACCCCGCGCATCGTACTTAAGACCACCTGGGGGAACTTGGTCCATATCACCACTGTATGCACCCGAGGAGGAGGGTAACGGCTTATAAGAACTTGCGCTAGCTTTTCGGCATAGAAATAGGGCTCCGTCCGGCGGGAAAGGCTTACTACCACTTTCATCCCTTTATTCCCTTTCATCCCCTCTACCTTCTTCTCCCCTATAATTTTCTTTTGCTTCCTTCTGGCTAGGTTTCTAGTTCCCACTATCTTTATGTGAAGGTTTATTCTCCACCAGCCCTAACTTCTACTATAGTCCGCTTATCCCCGATCCTGCGCGTAAACTTTATCTGATCTAGGTATTCCAGAAGGGGAAGTACATATTTTCGAGAACTTCCCAAGCGATCGCGGACAGCACCTAAAGTGAAGGGGCCTTCCCGCCCCAGGCGGCGTATCTCCTCCTGGGCAGCCGTTACAGCTTCCTTATGGAAATAAAGTTCATCCCCTACCTTGACCAGGTGCCCCTGGCGAACTAGAAAATGTAAAAGTTCCTCTAGCTCCTCCGGGGCAAGATCTAAACCCTGGCCTGCTTCTTCTGGTAAAGGTGGCTGGAACCAACCCGCCCGGTATCGTTCTATAAGGACTTGGGCTATCCTCTTTTGTCGCTCATCCAACTCTACCTTATAGGTGGCCAGAGCCACGGAGTTACCAACTAGGTTGATTTTACCTTCCCCTGACCACCGTTCGAGAATCCCTTGAAAGGTGCGCCAATCCAAACGGCTAAAGATCCTGCTCCTTAACTCCTCCTTCGGCAAGCCCACCCTTAAGGGATAGCGACGGTGGAAATCTTTAAGGAGAGGATATGTCCGTTCCCAAAAGCGTTCTAATCCCTCCGAGGTTATAACATATTGCTCGCCCTCGGCTGCTGGAAGCACAACCAGTTTACCTTGAGAAGCCTCTGCTTTTAGAACATCTTGGGCTTCCTCCAGGGTCAGCCCAGCCTGGGCAGAAGCTTTCTTTAGTTCTAGGCCCTCCTTGCTTCCCCGGATAATATCTAAGAAAATTTCAGGAAGGCTACCCTTTAAACGCTTTATTAAAGTCTCCAAGACTTGCCGGTCATAGCGGCGGTAGCGGGGGGTATTTACCGCTATAACTTCACCTCCCCCTATGGTTACTAGGGGAGAATAGGTACGGAGAATAAAACGGTCGCGAGGGGCCGCCACCACCGGTTCCTCTAAAACAAGCTGGGCTAGAGCTTCCATCCCGCCTTCCAGTTCCTCACGATCAAGCAGCACCACCCGGCCAAAAGCCTCCTTGGTAGCTAGGTAAAACCGGACCCGCTCCCTGTTCTTTAACTTAGCCCCTGGGAGAAGCTTTATGTTAGCATCTATCCTGACCGCCGGCTGCCATAGGCCAGGTTCTACCAGTACACTACCCCGCCGAATATCCTGTACTTCTACCCCGGCCAGATTTACAGCCACCCGTTGCCCGGCCTGGGCTTGGGAAACAGGATGGCCATGAACCTGCAACCCGCGGGCCCGGCCCCTTCGCCCTTCAGGCAGGATCTCTACCTCCATACCTGTGTCTATACTCCCGGACCACAGGGTACCGGTTACTATCGTGCCAAAACCTGGAAGGGAAAATACCCGGTCGATGGGTAGCCTTACCCGTCCAGAAGCTGGCCGGGGTGGAATCTCCAAGGTAATCCGGGCAAGAATCTCCTTAAGCTCCTTAAGCCCCTCTCCCGTGACTGCAGAAACCCGCACTAAAGGGGCCTCCTCTAAACTCGTCCCCCGCACCAGTTCTCGCACTTCCTCTTCTACCAAATCTAACCAAGCAGGCTCTACCAAATCTATCTTAGTGAGGACCAGGATACCCCGCTTGATCTGAAGGAGATCGATAATAGCCAGGTGCTCCCGGGTTTGGGGCATTACGCCTTCATCAGCAGCTACCACCAAAAGGACCACATCTATCCCCGCCACCCCAGCTAACATCTGGCGAATGAAGCGCTCATGCCCTGGCACGTCCACCAATCCCAGTTGGCGACCGTCAGGTAACTTAAGGGGCGCAAAGCCTAACTCTATAGAGATACCTCGTTCCTTTTCCTCCTTCAGCCGGTCGGTATCCACCCCCGTCAAGGCCTTAACCAAGAGGGTTTTACCGTGGTCTACATGCCCAGCCGTACCGACTATTACATGTTGCAAAACCACAATCCCCCTTTAGGCTAGAGCCCTAGCCAGGGCCCGCACAATATCTACCTCTTCACCAGGTAGCACTGTACGTAAATCTAAAAGGATGGCCTCATCCTGTATACGGGTTAAGACCGGCGGTTCCCCTTGCCGGAGCCGGGCTGCCAGCTCCACTGCGTTTAAGCCCAATGGCCTTATGGCGATCCCCCACGAAGGTAGTTCGGCCAAGGGCAAAGACCCCCCACCTGCCTGGGAAACTACTTGTACCAACTTTATTTCTACTCCAGGTAGTTCGCTCCTTTTAAGCAAGCGGTAGAGCTTCTGGGCCCGCCTCTCTAATTCCTCCTGCGGTAAAGTTAAAAGCCTTAGGGTAGGTATTTCCTCCCGCGCCCTCTGGGGATCCCGGTAGGCCCTTAAAGTGGCCTCCAAGGCAGCGAGAGTCAGTTTATCTATCCGGAGGGCCCGGTTGAGGGGATGCTTGGCGATAACCCGGATCAGGGCCTCGCGCCCCACGATGATCCCCGCCTGGGGTCCCCCTAAAAGCTTATCCCCGCTGAAGGTAAGGAGATCTACTCCCGCTGCCACTTCTTCTTGCACCGTAGGCTCGCCGTGGAGGCCGTAAAGGGAGAGGTCCACAAAAGAGCCGCTCCCTAGGTCCTCCATAACAGGAATATTATATTTACGCCCCAGGCTAACCAGCTCTCTGGTAGAGACCTGATGGGTAAAGCCGAGGATACGATAGTTGCTAGGATGTACTTTAAGGATAAGGGCTGTCTCAGGGCTAATAGCCCGCTCATAATCCGCAAGATAAGTCTTGTTAGTAGTCCCCACTTCCACCAAGCGGGTACCGCTCTGCATCATAACCTCCGGCACCCGGAAGGAGCCCCCGATCTCTACCAGCTCCCCGCGGGAAACAATAGTCTCCTTTCCCGCAGCCAGGGCAGCCAAGCAAAGAAATACCGCGGCAGCATTGTTATTAACCACCAAGGCCGCTTCCGCACCCGTGATCTCCCGGAGGAGATCCACCACATGGGTATAACGGCTTCCCCGCTCGCCAGTGTTCAGATCTAGTTCTAAGTTGGTGTAGTGGCTAGCGCATTCTTGAATAGCCTCTAAGGCGGGTAGGCTCAAAAGGGCACGCCCTAAATTAGTATGCAATACAACTCCTGTAGCATTGATCACCCGCCGGAGGCTAGGCCTTTCTAAGCAGGAGAACAACTCTGCTGCTTCAGCCGCAAGAATCTCCACCTGCGGAGGCTTTAAATTCTCCTTTAAAATGCGCTCCCGCCACCTCTCAAGCACTTGGCGCACACAGTCCTTAGCTTTCATACGATCGCGGGATACCGCTTCCGCTAAAAGGGGGCTTTTCAGCACTTCATGAACTGCTGGGAGGCTCCGGAGCAGCTCTTGAGCTAAAGGAATCTCCCCCTGCATAACCTTCACCTCAAGTTCTTTTTATCAATTATAATCCTCATCTTTTTTATAATCATTATCAAATTTAATCCTTGACACCGTTTCGCCTTCTGGCATATCCTGGATTGGGCAATCTAACGCTAAAATTTTCGCTTTAGCTGAAGTATACTATAGAGAGTTAAACCTAGTAAAGCCAGGATGATAACCAGGATGTTATAATCCCTGCATAGACCTGTGCCCCGAAGTTTTTGACTGGGATGATGAGGGCTCTTCTCGTGTGATTGTAAACGAGGTGCCCGAGGACTTGGAGGAGTACGTTAGGGAAGCCGTCGATACGTGCTCCAGCGGAGCGATAAGGGAAGTATAGACCGACCAAACAAAAAAGGTCGGCCCCTTTCCTGTGCCTCATCGCTCAACTTTACGGCTAAAGGGACCAACCCCGATATTGTTTTCCCTGACCTAAGAAACTTTATTCCCCCACTGCTTCGACCAGCCGGACCCCTGGTATTTTCTCATAATGCCGGCGGTTGTCCGTCAGGATGACCAGCCCATATTAAACTGCTGTACTCCCGATCAAAAGGTCCATGTCGGCTACTGTTATTCCCTTACTTCGCAGTTCTGCCCGGAGCCGCCCGAAGGTGCGGGCTACGTCTCGGGTTACGTTAACCACAACCAACCCCGCCAGAAAGTCGTTCAGCGTTTTCTCTTTGTCCTGCTGGTCTGGTGCCCGGAACACGCCTTCATAGAGCTCGCCCAGGGAAACTACGCTGACGCTCAGGCCTTCTTCACGGTAGACCTTCAACCTGGTTACATAAGGTTCTCTGCCGCGGAGATAGTATACTGCCCAGTCGGTGTCCACCAGGTATTTTGCATAGACTACCACTCGGGTACCGCCCTTCCCCCTCCGCGCCGCCGCGCATAGACTTCAGCCACAAAGCTGTCGGCGTCAAAGTCAGCCCAGGAACCAGCAGCCTTTTCGAATTTCTCGGCAGCTTCGTCTTCCGCCCTTTCGCGCTCTAAAGCGTTCAACAGTATTTCCTTCTCTTCCTTGCTGAGACGCCTGATCTCGTGAAGGATTCTCTCTACCATAGCCACCGCTATCCCTCCCGCCACTATTATATCCTGAACGCATTTATCTTTTCTAGCATTTTGAACCAATATTTAAAGACCAGGTTCCCCCAGCTTCGCCGCCCACTCCTCGGGGACGGACGATAACGGCCCCTTGGGGTGTTTCTCCTTCATACGTCACAAGATACCGCCTTTACCAAGGTAAGAGCCCGAGAGTTTAATCCCGAGCCCTCCTCACTCGTTTGGGCTTCAGTTCTAAAACTTTGAAAACCGGACCGCGCATGTAGATGTGGAGCTTCTTCAATGCTCCACACCCAGGAATTTCCTTAGATCACTTTCACTGGTCACCTCAAATATCTTCTCCGCCAACTCATCAAGCTCCTTCAAGGAAAGAGACTTTATCCTCTCCTCTACCTCAGAGGAAAGAAAACCTAAACGCTTCTTTAGCTGCCTCATTACTAAATCTTGTGCCTTTTCCCTCCGGCCCTCCTCCAGCCCCTGCTGTAACCCTTGTTGTAACCCTTCTTGCAGCCCCTTTTGCCACCCCTCTTGCCATCCCTTTATATGCCACGAAGTCCTAAGTTCCATTACCTTCTCAACCTCCTCCGCACTTAATTCCCTATGTAGCATCTCCTCTACTTCCTTCTCCTCTTCCGGGCTTGTAACCTCTTATCCTTGGGTAAGGGGTTTAGCACCCTCCTGGGTAACTAGATAGGTATCCTCCACGCCTACTGCGCCTTGGCCAGGAAAAACGAACTTGGGTTCTATGGCCAGAACCATACCTGGCTCAAGTACTGTCTCCTGTCCAGGAGCGAGCACCGGCCACTCATTTAATTCTAAACCCACCCCATGGCCTACAAAACCCGCCTTCCTATCCCAACCCATAAAATAATCAGCCAGCCCCGCTTGTCTGGCCTGTTTTACCGCTAACGCATAAAGTTCGCCTGCCGTTGTTCCTGGACGGGCTGCTTCTGCTAAAGAGCAAGCGATCTCATAAGCCACAGCCTGGGCCCGCTCCAAGATACGATCCACCTGCCCAGCAAAATAAACCCTGGTCTGGTCTACCAAATAATCCCCATATACCCCTGCATAATCCACTAGCAAAGGTTCCCCTGTTTCCCACCGCCGGGTACTGGCCCCCATGGGATATAGGCCAGAAAGGCCACGGCCGCCTATGGTCCAGGGAACACCTATCCCGCAAGCTCCGTTAGGGCCAGCAGCTACCACTCCTATGGGAAGCCCCTGTTCTTGGCCCCGGAAACGTACCCGGCCCTGGTGCCCCAACCGGCGGGCATAAGTTTCCACTTCTACCGCTATTTCTAGCTCCGTCATCCCAGGCCGAATATGCTCCCTTATGTACTGGAAAACTTTCGCATGCTGGGATGCCGAGTAGCGTATAGCCTCTAGTTCACTAGCCGACTTAACCATACGTAAGGTACGGAGATCAGGGCTTATATCCTCCCACTGGCAATCTGGAAAAAGAGCTTGATAGCGGGAAAAAAGTTTTAAGGAGATGATGTCCATCTCCGTACCCAGCCTTTTTAAGCCTTTAAAGCCCCAATCCGCAAGGGAAAGGGGTATTTCCTTAAAGCTCGATATAGGAACTACTGGATTCCATACTGCTTCTTCCTGGGCCCGTTCTACCTCGCCGTAAACCAGGAGCCGGGGCTCCCCTTCGGGAGGTACAAAAAGGTGGCCTTCGGGAGAAGTCCCTGCTAAATAAAAAAGATCAGCGGGCTGGAAGATCAGGGCTCCCTCCAGCTCTTTCTCCTTAAGCCTTTTTTGGAAAAGCTCAACCCTTAAACGGTATTCCTCCTTAAATCCCTCTTTCCCCATTATCCAATCTTCTCCTTCCATGCATAATATCGCCCAAAAAATAAAACCTAAATAAGAGGGTAAAACCTTCTGACCTCCCCCAAGTTAAATACTCTCTTTTAGGAGGGTGAGAACATGGAGATAACTCCTTGGCGCCCATGGCGAGAGATGGGCCTTTGGCCATGGCGGGAATTAGCGAGCTTGCGGGACGAGCTTATGCGAGCCTGGCCAGGAGCCTGGCTAGGTGGGCTGGTAGAAACAGGGCCACGGATAGATCTCTACCAAACAGACCAGGAGGTAGTGGTAACCGCTGAGCTGCCCGGACTGGCCTCTAAGGATGACGTAGAGATAACAGCTACAGAAGATACTTTAAGCATCCGCGGTGAGGTACGACGCTCCCAAGAAGCTGCCGAACGCAACTATCACCGTACCGAACGCTTCTACGGTACCTTCGCCAGGACCATAAGCCTTCCAGCCGAGGTGGAGCCAGAAAAAGCCACCGCATCTTACCGGAACGGGATCCTGGAGATACACCTCCCTAAAGCAGCCCAGCAAAGACAAAAGCGCATCCAGATAAATATCCACTGAAAACCACCCCTTCCTTACGGAAGGGGCTTCTCGTTTCCTCGAATTATTTATAGATCACGTTTAGGTGCTCGGGCCGGGAAAGGGGGCGGTTAACAGGTGTGCCTTCCGGGAGGTGGTCCCGCTTTTTCCCTTCAAACAGAAGTTGCACCTTGGTCACGCTAAAATCTTCTGTTAAGGTAAAGAGAAGGGAATTAACAAACATCGTTTCTGCTGTAGAGCCCCCACCGTACGAGAGGGCCTCGCGGCTCAAATCCACCCAGGCCACTCCATCCTGAATAAAGAAATTTAATAGTTTTGTACCTGGCCAAACGGTAGGGAGCAGGCCGCTATCCGGCGGGGGACCCTTAATTAAAGCTTCCATAGCTACCCGTTCCCGTTCTTTTTCTTTACCTGGAGGGATGGGTACAGCAACGGGGATAAGATAAAGGGCATTTTTATCGCTAAAATAAACCTGGACTGTATCCCCCTTTTTCCCCTCTTCTTTCACCAACGAATTCACGGAGGATGGCCGCTTTAAGGTATCCTCCACTTTAAGCCCACCTAGTTGTTCCACCCTTTGGCCCTCTACCAAAATCCTTATGTTTTCTATACCTTCTAGCTCCGTAAGGGTGAGCACCAAAGAGCGAAGGGCTAGTTCGGCCTCATAGGGAGTTTTAAGCTGCAGTAATTCCTTAGTCAAGTCTACATAAGCGATATTTTCGCCAGCTACAGAATACACCTCCCGGAGTTTGGTCCCCTCGGGTATAGTCCGGGCCAGCCCGTCCTGGGCCGGTCCAGCCAGGAGCTTCTCCACCGCCGTCTTAGCCACTTCCCGGGTTGGATTGATGCTCACCGTAACCGGCACTAGATAGCGACCATCGGGCGTGGCATAATAAATAAGCACTTGGCGGAGTTCCTGCCTATACAGTATAGGACGCATCTGTTTATCCGAAATAGTAAGGGGTGGCGCCGCAGCCACCTTAGCCCGGCGGGTGCATCCGTAGGTTCCGGCAAGGGCCAGGACCAAAAGTAAAATACTAGCAAGGCAACCCCCTACTTTTAACCTTCGCTTTAAGGAGAGGGCTGACATAGATAAATTTACACCCCCTTCTGGCCCTTAAGTAAAAATTGTTCGACAAAGGAGGAAGAAAATCCTCCCCGCCCATTTAGGCCCATTTAGAAAACCCCTCCGCTCCAGCAGAACTAGCCCGCACTGTTTCTACTTCGTTATAAGTGACCAAATATACGCTTTCGTCATATCATAGCTTATGTACTAGGAACCGAACTGTTCCTGGTGTAATGTCCGCCGCTTTAAATGTATAAAAAAGGCTTAATAAGCATATACTGTAGCCACGAGACTCTCGCAGGAGGTAAGGTATGGTTACATTCCCTTTTATCTCCCGCCATTTCCCAGATGATTTTAACCTCCTAAGCAAGCTCAAATACCATTACCAGGATCCTTTAGTGGTAGAAAAGCTGAGTTCCGGTCTAAAGGAGTACCTCTCACAGCTTAATCCCGACCACAGCCGGCCCCTCGTGGTTATGGGTATCGGGACCGATCGCTCCACTGGAGACAGCTTAGGCCCTTTAGTGGGAAGCAAGCTGGTTTCCTTCCCCGATTTTCCAGCGAGCGTTTATGGTACCCTGGAGGACCCTGTCCACGCGAGCAATCTTTCTGAAAAACTGGATCTTATACGGGCTACTTACCCCCATCCCTTCATCATAGCCGTGGATGCTTGTCTGGGACAGGCCGACAGTGTAGGGACCATCACCTTATCTCCCGGCGCCCTGAAACCGGGGGCGGGGGTAAACAAAGTTTTGCCAGCGGTAGGGGATATCCACTTCACAGGAATAGTAAATGTGGGGGGGTATATGGAGTACTTTGTATTACAGAACACCCGGTTGAGTCTCGTTATGCGCATGGCCGAGAGGATAGCCCTAGCCATCTACCATGGCGTCCTTAAGGCCTATGGTTTAAATGCTTATCCTGCTGTTCAAGGTTTCCAATAACTTCTCCTTAAAATAGCCAGTACTTCCTCATCCTCCACCTGGGGAAAGGAGTGATAAAATTGACCTACGGCGTAAAAGGGTTCGGGGGTAAACAGGCATACTACCTCGCTCACCAAGGGCCGTAAACGTTCCAGGGTATCTGGTGGCGCTACAGGCACCGCCAGGATAAGCTCCCGGGGTTCCTTCTTTGTTAAGGATATAAGGGCAGCTTCCATGGTAAATCCTGTGGCCAGGCCATCGTCAATGATGATCACCGTCCTCCCCTTTACCCGGGGTTCCTTGCGAGTACCCCGGTAAACCTGTAAGCGTCGCTCAATCTCCTTTATCTCCCGGTCGATCTCCGGGGTCAGCTCCTCCTTGTTTAACCCTAGAAGGTTTAAAGCTTTCTCATTGTATAAAACAGTGCCGTCCGGGGTTACTGCCGCTACTGCTAATTCTTTATTCCCCGGTGCCCCCACTTTCCGAGGAATAATAACATCTAGTTCAGCCTTTAAGGCAGCTGCCACTGGCCCGGCCACCACCACTCCTCCCCGAGGAATAGCTAAGATCAACACATCTCGCCCAGCAAAGGCGCTTAAGGCCTGGGCCAGCTTCTTGCCCGCTTCCTGCCGGTCTCTAAAGAGCACCTGGCTTCCCCCCCTGTTTTTTGTTTTTATTTTTCCCTTTCCGGGGTTAAGTAACCGAGGGCTATATGTAAAGCCTTTTCTTCCTCCTCGCTTATACGGTAGAGGGCTCGACCCCGTTTGACAGGCTTTAAAAAAACCCTCGTTTCTTCCCTGGAGTAAAGGCTAGTGAGGATAAAACCATCCCCTTCCTTAGAAAGTACGGCCAGGGCAAAGCTCAATTCGCTCCCTGTATCGGGGAAGGCGTTAAAGCGCACGAGCCCCACGCGGCAGAGGGTACTTTCCAGGCTATGTAAAATATCGCTAACTTTTTCTTCCAGGTGTTCTATCCGGTCCCGCACCTCTTTTAAATCCCGAAAGCGTTCCAGTACATTACTTAAATCCTCTATCTCTCCCACACCCGCCAAGCGACGCAATCTACGATCCAGACGCCTGATTTCTCCTAAGGTATGAAACATTATCATCAGCAGAATAACACCCACCACCAGGGTAACTATGCTTAAGTGCGGCACATAGGGAAGCATAAAGCGCATCCAGTAGTTTATATCTGCCAGCATAGCTTCGTGCCCCCTTGGAGAGTCTGTAAAAGTAAGCCTCAATTTAATTCCACACCGAAGCCCCTTTTCCCTTTTTGGGTTATACAAAAGAGTAAAGGCCGGGCTCGGTGAACAAGATACCCGGCCAGCCAGGGGCAGTGGAGTGGGAGCGAAGTGAAAGTGGAGAACCTAGCCCTTTTCTTCCTGAAATCCTTGGAGAAGCCTAGCCGGAGGCCCTAGTGTTCGAGCGGCCGCTAGGGCTGCTGCATAAACTTCCTTTAAAGGGAGGCCCTTCTCCTTCGCTAGGCGGTAGCAGGATTCAAATTCCGGGGCTACATTAAAGATCGCTTCCCCTCCATGGGGCGGGCGGAAGACCCCCCACTTGACCAGGATCTCCCCGTACTCAGTGGAGACAGCGCAGACTTCCCGCCTAGCTACTAGCCGGACTTCTTCCCGCACACGCAAGCCCAAGGTGCTGGAATGGCGGAACAAAGCTAAAGCTACGCCCTGCAAGTTAGCCGGGGAGCATAGGGCGGTAAAAATAACTCCCGGCCGCCCTTTCTTCATCTGGACCGGGGTAAGAAAGGCATCTACAGCCCCCGCAGCTAAAACCTCTTGCATTAAAGAGGGAAAAAATTCGGGATTCATATCATCGATGTTCGTCTCTACTACTAGGATCTTATCCCCTGGGGAAAGGATGTCCCCCTGCTCAAAGCCTGGCCAGGTTTCACCTAAAAATATACGTAACAAATTAGGCCGGCTTAAAGCGGTCTTGCCTGCCCCATATCCACAGGCTAAAAGCTTCATAGGAGGTAACGGGCCGAAGGAAGAAGCCAGGGTAGTTACTAGGGCTGCCCCTGTGGGAGTAACTAGCTCTACCTGAAGTTGGCTACCGTAAACCGGGACACCTTCTAAGAGATAAGCAGTAGCTGGAGCCGGTACGGGAAGTTCGCCGTGCCGGCAATGGACCCAACCCGATCCCAAAGGTAGAGGCGAAGAATAAACTAAATTTATACCCAGGAGGTGAAGGCCCCAGCAAGTACCAACAATGTCGATAATAGCATCTACAGCCCCCACCTCGTGAAAGTGGACAGCTTCTGGCGAAATACCATGCACGCGTCCTTCAGCGGCGGCCAGGCGTTCGAAAACAGCCCTGGCCTTTTCCTGTACAGGAGCAGGTAGGGAAGAAGCCTGGATTAGGGCGAGAATATCCTTAAGATGGCGTTCTGGCTGAGGACCTTCAACCATGACCTCCACATCTATGGCTTCTATTCCGTGCTGGCGAACACGCTTAAGTTTAAGCTGCCATCCTTCCAGGGGAAGGGTTTTAAGCCCGTCCTCTAAATCTTTAAGATTTAGCCCGCAGGATAGCAGGGCCCCTAGAAACATATCCCCACTTATTCCAGAAAAACAATCTAGGTAAGCCACCTTCATTGTCCCACCCCTTCCCCTTGTGGTGGGAGAAGTTCGTTCATGCTCCCGCTACGGTAGCCCTCCAGATCTAGGGTTACGTAAATGAAGCCCAGGTTCTTTAGGAAGGTAATAATCCTTTCCCTCACCCCTTCAGTAATTAATAAAGGGAAAGCTGCGGGATGTACTTCCAGCCGGGCTATAGGGCCGTGGTGCCGCAAGCGCACCTCCTTAAGGCCTAGGCTATGCAGGAAGGCCTCTCCGGCTTCTATCTGCTTTACTTTTTCTGGAGTGATAGGTTCACCATAAGGGATGCGGGAAGATAGGCAAGCCATGGCGGGTTTGTCCCAAGTAGGTAGCCCATAATAGCGGGAAAGCTCTCTTATTTCCCCTTTAGTAAGCCCTGCTTCCAATAAAGGACTCCGGATACCGTATTCTCTAGCTGCTCGCATCCCAGGGCGAAAGTCACCCAGGTCTTCGGCATTAGAACCGTCCACCACAGCTTTAAACCCCTGCTCAGCCGCTACGCTCCTAAGTTTGCTAAAAAGCTCGCTCTTACAATAATAACACCGGTCGGCAGGATTAGCACAAAATTGGGGATTTTCCATCTCCTGGCTTTCTATTATCAGATGTTCCACCTCTAGGCTTTGGGCTATCTTTTGAGCCTGTTCAAGTTCAGATTGCGGGTAGGTGGGAGAAGTAGCGGTAACTGCCAGGACGCGTTGGGCGGTTTCTTTGGCCACACGCAACAGAAGGGTGCTATCTACACCCCCCGAATAGGCTACTACTACACTGCCGAGCTCGCTCAATATCGATTTAAGACGCTCTAATTTTTGATTAAGTTGTGGGTCCAGCATAGCTTCCCCTGGCTTAAAAACTTGACTGTTTTTGCCTCCAGCCAAGACGGCTACCAAACCAGGTGTTCGCCTCCTTATTTTAGAATATAGGTTTTAAAAGTAGGGTAATGTTTCACGTGAAACATTCCTCTCGTTCCCCAATCTCCTGTCCTAATAATTGCAACAGGCGCTCTAACTCCCCATCACTATAATAATAAATTTCAATGCGTCCGCCTTGACGTAAAGGGCGAATTTTAACTGTTGTACCCAACCTGGCCTCCAAAGTCTCTGTAACCGCCTCCAGTTCCCAGTCGGGCTGGCGGCGTTTCTTTTCCGCACTGATCCCTGGCCCGGTAACCCCCTTCCTTTGCCACCGTCGTACCAATTCTTCTGTTTCCCGCACGCTTAGCTTCCTATTTACAACTTCCGCCGCCGCCCGCACCTGCAGTTCCGGATCCTCGAGGGAAAGGAGGGCCCGGGCATGACCAGCCGAAAGCTGTCCCTGGCGCAACATCTCCTGCACCGCCAGCGGCAACTGTAACAGACGCAGGGCATTGGCAATGACCGGCCGGCTTTTGCCTACCCGGGAAGCTATCTCCTCCTGAGTAAGCCCATACTCCACCAGCAAGGCTTGGTAAGCTTTAGCTTCCTCCAAAGGATTAAGATCTTCCCGCTGCACATTCTCAATCAAAGCTATCTCCCGCACTTCTCTCTCATCTAGTTGTCTAACCAAGGCGGGGATCTCCCTTAGGCCAGCCAACTGGCAAGCCCGCCAGCGCCGTTCCCCAGCCACTAGTTCATAACGCCCCTCCCCTAAGGGCCGCACTACAATGGGCTGGATTACCCCGTGGGCGCGGATAGAATTCACCAGTTCCTCTAGCTTCTCTCTATCAAAGTCTTCCCGGGGTTGGTGTTTTCCAGCCACAATGGTATCCACAGGTAAAAGCTGTACCCCGCTTGTCCCTTCTTTATCCTTAAGTTCAGGCAATAAGGCCCCTAAACCCCGACCCAGCCCGCGCTTAACCATTAGCGAGCACCTCCTTAGCTAATTCCCGATAAGCCTCGGCACCCCGGGAACGAGGATCGTATACAGTTATAGGCTGGCCGTAGCTGGGGGCTTCACTTAGCCTGACGTTCCGGGGGATGAGACTCCTAAAAACCTTATCTCGAAAATATCCCTTGACTTCCTCTACTACTTGAATAGCTAGATTGGTCCGGGGGTCAAACATGGTAAGCACTACCCCCTCCACTTCTAAGCCTGGGTTTAAATGCCTGGATACCAACCGCACTGTGTTCATGAGTTGACCTAGCCCTTCCAGGGCATAATACTCACACTGGATGGGAATTAGAACCCGATCAGCAGCAGTCAAGGCATTAAGGGTAAGGAGGCCTAAAGAGGGAGGGCAATCAATAAGGACAAAATCGTACTCTTCCCTGACCCTAGCTAACGCCTTCTTTAGCCGCTCCTCCCTGGAGACAGCGTTAACCAGCTCCACCTCGGCTCCAGCAAGCTCAATGGTGGCCGGAGCCAGAGCTAAATTGCGTATTGTCGTAGGTACTATAACCGCCTCCAGGGGCACTCCTTCAATCAGCACCTCATACACCGAATGTTCGAGCTGGAAACGGTCTACGCCTACCCCACTAGTAGCATTGCCCTGGGGATCGATATCCACCAGAAGAACCCTCTTCCCCTCCTCAGCCAAACAAGCGCTCAAATTAACCGCTGTAGTTGTTTTCCCTACCCCGCCCTTCTGGTTGGCTACGGCAATAACCCTCCCCAAATAATCCTCCCCCCTCTTTATACCCCACACCTTGCCTAACGAAACCAACTTATCTCTTCTTTAACTTTAACCTTTAGCCCCACCATTTACTATATCAAAAATCTCCCCTCCCCTTAAAGGGGTCTCTTAGAGGGGATTCCTGCACGCCTAGGCCAGGCGGGAGAAGTAGGAATGGTTTTGCGTATAATAACTATCTTCCTCTCTTCGCCTACCCCCGGT
Source organism: Thermanaeromonas toyohensis ToBE (assembly GCF_900176005.1). Classification (NCBI taxonomy): domain Bacteria; kingdom Bacillati; phylum Bacillota; class Clostridia; order Neomoorellales; family Neomoorellaceae; genus Thermanaeromonas; species Thermanaeromonas toyohensis. The sequence goes on from NZ_LT838272.1 coordinate 3,327,792, forward strand.
AACCGGCCTCTCCAGATACCCTCTACTTCCCCACCCACTAAACTTAAGGCCCGCCTAGCCTCTTCTACTTCTTCCTCAGCTCGGGGCCCCTTATAGGCCACCAGCTTCCCTCCTAACTTTAAGAGCGGTAATCCATATTCTACCAAGACCCGTAGCTCCGCCACGGCCCGCACTAAAGCTAAATCGAAGGATGCCCGCCAATTTTCCTTTTGCCCTAGTTCCTCAGCCCGGGCCACCTTACAAATTACATCCTGTAATCCCAACTCCCCCAATACCCGCTGCACAAAAGCTAATTTTTTGTGCTTACTATCCACTAAAGTTACGGATAGGTCCGGGCGATAAATTTTTACCACCAGGCCAGGAAGCCCTGCCCCCGTACCGATGTCCACCACCCGAGCACCCTTTGGAACATCAAGGGCAAAAAAAAGGAGAAGGGAATCTAAAAAATGTTTCCTCCAGATCTCCTTCTCCTCCCGTATAGCGCTAAGGTTAAGGCTCTCCCCAGCCTCTTTAAGCATCCTCCCATAGCGGTAAAGGAGCTCTGCCTGGGAAGCCTCTACCGGCAAACCTTGCTCTTCCAAAAAACGGCGTAGCTCCTCTATAGACCCTCCTTGGCTAGCCACTAAAAGGCTTCCTCCTCACTTAAGACCTGGCTCACTTAGCGACTTGTAGCCCTTCTTTATCCAGGGATAGACGCCGTCTCTGTTCTAAATAAACTAACAATAGGCTCACGTCTGCAGGGGTAACCCCTGGAACACGTAGGGCCTGCCCGATGGATTCTGGCCGTACCTTGCTTAGCCTCTCCTGGCCTTCCCGGGATAAACCCTTTATCTGGTAATAATCTATATCTGGCGGGATGCGCCGACCTTCTAAACGGGCCATCCTTTCTACCTGCGCCTTTTCCTTAGCGATATAGCCTTCATATTTTAAAGAGATCTCTACCTGTTCCGCCACCAGAGGATTAAGCTCAGGGAACAGCCCCTTAGCCTTAAGATCACCTAAACTAATATGGGGCCGCTTTAAAATATCTGCCAGGCTTACCGGCCCTTTAAGGGGGGGTTCTCCTTTTTCTTCAAGCAATTCTTGCAGTTCCTCCGTCTCCGGACCCACCTGCCGCGTACGGAGTTCTTCTAAGGCCCGATCTATAGCTTCCTTCTTACGACAAAAAGCTTCAAAGCGGGCCGCATCCAACAACCCCACTTTATAACCCTTTTCGGCCAGGCGCAGATCCGCATTATCTTCCCGCAAGAGCAACCTGTGTTCAGCCCGGGAAGTAAGCATCCGGTAAGGCTCAGTCACCCCGCGCGTTACCAGATCATCGATGAGCACCCCGATATAACCCTCGGAACGGCTAATAATCAGGCCCTCTTTTTCCTTAGCCAGGCAGGCAGCATTGATCCCAGCCAAAAGTCCCTGGGCAGCCGCTTCCTCGTACCCTGAAGTACCGTTTATTTGTCCGGCTAGGAACAGGCCTGGTATATCTTTACATTCCAAAGTCAGCTTAAGCTGGGTAGGATCCACGTAATCATATTCGATGGCATAACCGGGCCGTACCATTTCCGCCTTCTCCAAGCCCCGTATGCTATGCAGAACCTCAATCTGCACATCTTCAGGAAGGCTGGTGGAGACTCCTTGCACGTACATTTCATCGGTACCTAGCCCTTCCGGTTCTAGAAAAACCTGATGGGCCGGCCGATCGAATCTTACTACTTTATCCTCAATGGAAGGGCAATACCGCGGCCCCCGCCCCTCAATGAGTCCAGTAAACAAAGGAGCCCGGTGCAAATTGTCCCGGATAATAGCGTGGGTTTTTTCATTGGTATAGGTCAACCAACAGGGCACATTGGGCCGGCCAGGCGTCTCCTCCCAAAAGGAAAAGTAGAGAGGACCCTCATCACCTGGTTGCTCGATCATCTTAGAAAAATCAACCGAGCGACGGTTCACCCGTGGCGGAGTCCCTGTCTTAAAGCGACCCATTCTAAGGCCCAGCTCCCGAAGGCTTTTAGCCAGCTCTATCGAGGGGAACTGGCCATTAGGGCCACCGTCGTAGGCTACATCACCAATTATGATACGGCCCCTCAAATAAGTCCCTGTAGTTACCACTAAGCTACGGCAGCTAAAAAAACCACCCGTCCGGGTTAGCACCCCTTTAACCCGACCACCTTCAGTTACCACCTGGGTAACCGTAGCCTGTTTAAGCTCAAGATTAGGCTGCCTAAGGAGGGTCAAAAGCATAAGCTGCTGGTAAAGTTTCTTATCTGCTTGCGCCCGCAAGGCCCTGACAGCTGGGCCTTTACCCATGTTTAGTCTGCGTATCTGGATCCGGCTCCGATCCGTGTTTAACCCTATCTGACCCCCCAGGGCATCTACCTCCCGTACTAAATGGCCTTTGCCTGGACCACCCACCGAGGGGTTGCAAGCCATCATAGCGACAGCTTCTAAGCTTAAGGTTAAAAGCAGGGTGCGACAACCCAAGCGAGCTGCAGCCAAAGCCGCTTCACACCCGGCATGGCCGGCTCCCACTACAATTACGTCATAACTCCCAGCCTGGTACATCTCCCCTTCCCTCCTTTCTCACTTTCCCAGGCAAAACTCGCTAAAAATACGATCTAAAATTTCCTCCCGCGCTGTCTCCCCGGTAATCTCACCTAAGGCCTCCCAGGCTCCTTGCAGATCGACACTCACTAGGTCCCAGGGTATCCCTTCCGACCATCCCCGTAGAGCGTCCTCTACATGCTCTAAAGCCCTTTCCAGGGCTACTTTATGCCTTTCCCGCAATAACAGCGGTTCTCCCGGCCCTCTCAAAGCCCGCCCGCTTAAGATGAGATCCCGTATCTTCCGACCTAACTCCTCCAACCCCTCTCCTGTCTTGGCAGAGACGGCTACCCACGGGCACGACCCAGCCAATCTTTCTAAAGAGCCCGCGTCCACTTCTAAAACCGCATCTACCTTATTACCTACAACTATCAAGGGCTTATCCCTTAAGCTTTCCGCAATCTCTGTATCTTCCTGGGTAACCCCCACCGTCAAATCCACAACTAACAATACCAAGTCCGCTGCGGCAGCAGCAGCCCGGCTCCTAGCTATGCCCAGCTCTTCTAATCCATCCGCTGCCTGCCGCCAGCCGGCAGTATCCACGAGCTCACAAGGAAAGCCCCCTAGCTGCAAGATCTCCTTTATGGTATCGCGGGTGGTACCAGGTATATCGCTGACAATGGCCCGTTCTTCCTTTAAAAAGGCATTTAGAAGGCTAGATTTCCCCACATTAGGCCTTCCCACCAGGGTTATTTTAATTCCCTGGCTCAAAATTTTACCTTCCTCCCAAGTAGAAAGCAAACGCTTTAAGGCTTCTCTAGCCTTATTTAGCCTTTCCTTCTCTTCCCTACCTGGGTCGCCTACCTCTTCTGGAAAATCGAGACTAGCTTCTATAGAAGCTAATACCCCGGTAATTTCATCTTTGATCTCTTTAACCTTCTTGGAAAGACCGCCCTCCAGCTGGTTTACAGCGGCAGCCAACCCCGCTCGGCTACGGGCTCGTATGATATTTAAAACCGCTTCTGCTTGGGCCAGATCTAGCCTCCCATTGAGATAGGCCCGGCGGGTAAACTCTCCCGGCTCGGCCAACCGGGCGCCAGCCTTCAATACCGCCTCCAGCACCCGGGCACAGGCCAGGGGTCCCCCATGGCAATGGAGCTCCACCACATCTTCCGCCGTATAACTGCGCGGGGCCCGCATCACCAGCGCTAGGACTTCATCCACCACTTCCCCTGTTTTAGGATCCAAGGCTAACCCCAAGCGTACCCGGTGAGTACATGTCTCCTCTAAAGATGGCCCGCGCTTAGGCCGGAATACCCTAGCAGCTATCTGGATGGCTTCCGGCCCGCTTAGCCGGATTATACCAATACCCCCTTCCCCTAAGGGAGTAGCTATAGCGGCTATGGTATCCTCCAGCAACTTCCCTTACCTCCGCACTTAAATTTTAGACAGCCTAAAATAACACAAAGCCCAGTAATACCCGGATATGTATTACTGGGCTACTTAAAATTTGACTGCCGCCCTTTCGCCTTTTATCCCTTCCTTAAGGAGATAACCACCTTCCGGTGGGGTTCCTCTCCCTCGCTATAAGTGATAACCTGGGCATCGTTCTGCAAAGCAGTATGGATAATCCTCCGCTCCTGCGCAGTCATGGGCTCCAATACAACCTTATTACCCGTGCGTTTAACCTTTTCGGAAAGCCGGCGGGCTAGACGTACCAGAGCCTGTTCTCTCCTTTTCCGATACCCTTCAGCATCTAAAACAATGCGCACCCGCTGGCCTATAAGCCGGCTTACTGCCAGATTAGTCAGATACTGGAGGGCATTTAAAGTTTCCCCCCGGCGTCCTATGAGCAAGCCAAGCTCACGGCCGTGGAAGCTAACTAAAAAATAATCCTCGCGCCGGCGTATCTCCACACCCGCTTTCAAAGCCATAGCCTTAAGCACCTTCTCTAAAAACTCTTTGATAACCTTTTCTGGATTCTCCAGTAAGCTTACCCTGACCTTGGCTTGGCGGGAACCTAACAGTCCTAAAAAACCTTTACTCCCTTCTTCCAAAACCTCCACTTCCACTTCTTCTCTCCTGGCTCCTAAAACCTGAAGGGCCGCCTCCACAGCCTCCTGTACTGTCCTCCCGGTCATCTCCACAGCCTTCATTTAGTACTGACTTCCTCCTTCGCTAACCCCGGCTGCCTACGCAATAACCACTGCTCCAAGATGCCCATAAGACTAAACACTACCCAGTAGAGAGCCAACCCGGCTGGAAGCTGGCTGCTCATCCAACCGATAATTAGAGGCATAACGATAAGCATGGTCTTTTGCGACCCGTCCTGGGGATTTATCATACTAAGTCGCTGTTGCAAAAAGGTACTTAAAGCTACCAACACCGGCAAGAGAAAGTAGGGATCTGCTTGACCTAAGTTAGGAACCCAAAAGAAGTTGGCATGCTCCATTTTTACAGCCGGGTTCCGCGCTGGATTAAAAAAATCCCGTAAGGCAGCAAATAGGGCAAACAAAATGGGCATCTGAACAAGTAGCGGTAAGCAGCCGCCTAAAGGATTTATTTTTTCGGCCCGGTAAAGTTCTAGCATGGCCTGCTGGGCCTTCTGCGGGTTGTTTTTGTATTTTTTCTGTATCTCCTGTACCTTAGGTTGCAGCTCCTGCATCCGCTTTATAGACTTTAACTGCTTATAGGTTAGGGGGGACAGCAATATCTTTACGGTTACGGTAAAGAAAATAATGGCCAGACCATAGTTAGGTATACCCAGAACCCCTGTAATTCTATAGAAAAATTGAAGCGATTGCGATAGAAAATCTACCAATCCGCCCAAGATACCCCTTTATCCTCCTTTTGCCCTTTAAGGCACCGGGTCATATCCACCAGGATACCAGGGATGGCATTTCATAAGACGCCTTATAGTAAGCCAACCACCCCTTAAGATTCCATACCGCCCCAAGGCTTCTAACGCATAATTTGAGCAGGTAGGATAAAAACGGCAACGTGGTCCCCACCAAGGTGAAAAAAACCGCTGGTAAAGTCTTATCATTAAGATAATAATCTTAGCCAGGTTCTCCCGCCTCTCTTTCCGAGTTCACCAACAGTTTAGCCTTCTCACTTAAAATTAATACCTCTTCCATTACTTCCTTAAAGCACAATTCCTTAATCCCTTCCCGAGCCACTAAAACTATATCAAACCCGGGCCGAAATAACTTTAACTGCCGCCGACAGGCTTCCCGCAAAAGCCTTTTACAACGGTTGCGCACTACAGAACGACCTATCCGTTTAGAAACGGAAAAACCGAAACGAGTAAGCTTTCCACCGTTAGGACGAAAGTACAGGACTAAAGCTCTGCTTCCCACCCTCCGCCCCTGGCGGTAAACCCTTCGGAATTCAGCTGCCTGGGTAATCCTGCGGGCGGCCGGAAGCATATCTTGCCCCCCTGGTAAAAATGTTATAAGGCCTCTTGCGGCCTTAAGCAGTTAAGCGCTTTCTACCTTTACGGCGGCGCCTCCTTAAAATCTCCCGTCCTGCCCTAGTGCTCATCCGCTTAAGAAATCCATGCACCCTTTTACGGTGCCTACGCTTTGGCTGATAAGTCCTTTTCAACCCCTTCCCTCCCAAAAATTACTCTAAAATTAAATTACTCCAAATTACACCTTAATAACCGATATCTATATATAAAGTTACGCCTCATACTT